>CADCQC010000494.1 GCA_902803455.1 uncultured Prevotellaceae bacterium | reverse complement strand
TGCCAGTTCTTTACCGTTCACCATAAGTTCGAAACGCTCTGTCAGACCGGGTTTCGAACGGTGCATCTTCGTCAGAGGCGACATCTCTACGGGATAGTCGGTGATGAAAGTGGGCTGGATGAAAGTACCCTCGCAGGTCTCACCGAATATCTCATCTATCAGTTTGCCTTTACCCATCGTGTCATCTACCTCGATACCCAATGTCTTGGCGACCTCTCGGATCTCTTCCTCTGACTTGCCGTTGAGGTCATAACCGGTCTTCTCCTTAATGGCATCAAGGATGGGAAGACGACGGTAGGGGGCCTTAAACGATATCATCTGCCCGTCAATCTCACGCTCAGTACTGCCATTGACAGCCAGACAGATGGTCTCGAGCAGTTTCTCCGTGAACGACATCATCCAGTTGTAGTCCTTATACTGCACGTAGAGTTCCATGCAGGTGAACTCTGGATTGTGGTTGCGGTCCATTCCTTCGTTGCGGAAATTTTTGCCAATCTCGTAGACACCCTCGAAACCGCCCACAATGAGACGCTTGAGATACAGTTCGGTGGCGATACGCATATACATATCCTGGTCGAGAGCATTGAAGTGGGTGATGAACGGGCGGGCACTGGCACCGCCGGCAATCGACTGCAGGGTGGGGGTTTCCACTTCTGTATAGCCGGCTTCATCGAGCACACGGCGCATGGTGCGTATCACAGTGGCGCGTTGTATAAAGGTGTCTTTCACTCCTTCATTTACCACCAGGTCGACATAACGTTGGCGATAGCGCAGTTCGGGATCCTCAAACTTATCATAGGCCACTCCGTCTTTGTACTTGACAATGGGGAGAGGCTTTAGACTCTTCGAGAGCAGTTTAAGAGAACGGGCATGAACACTGATCTCACCCGTCTGGGTACGGAAGACAAATCCTTCCACACCGATGAAATCACCGATGTCTAGCAATCGCTTGAATACCACGTTGTAGAGAGTCTTGTCTTCATCGGGACAGATATCATCACGGGTAATATATACCTGGATGCGGCCTTTTGAGTCTTGCAACTCAGCAAAACTGGCTTTACCCATCACACGGCGGCTCATCAGACGGCCGGCAATCACTACCTCACGGGGAGCAGCGTTGTCATCAAATGAGGCGCGGATCTCTGTGGAAAAAGCATTGGTGGGAAATTCTGCTGCAGGATAAGGATCAATACCTAAATTGCGCAATTCTTGCAGACTTTGACGTCTGCCTATCTCTTGTTCACTTAATTCTAAAATGTTCATAATTTCGGTGTGTATGCCGTTAACGTTGCAAAATTACTAAAAAAATGTGAAGTGACGTAGGTTTTTCGCATTTTTAATTGGTAGGAGAAAAAAACAGACCAGATGAATATATAATTGAATTTTATTTGTAATTTTGCCAAAAGTAAAAACACCAAAAACTTAGAAGGACGTAATTATGAACGTAGACAGCATTCGAGAGATTATTGAACGTCAACCTAATCTGTCAACTGCATTGGGAATGAAATTCATCTCAACGCCCGACGATGACTTGTGTGTGGCTACCATGTTGGTGGATGAGCGCAACCGGCAGCCGTTCGGATTCTTGAGCGGTGGAGCATCTCTGGCTCTTGCAGAAAATGTGGCTGGTGTGGGCTCCTCGGCCTTGTGCCCGGGAAAAATTTGTGTGGGTATCAGTGTCAGTGGAAGCCATGTCAAAGCCGTGGAGGAAGGTGATACTGTAACCGCATTGGCACATCTGGTGCAGAAAGGAAGAAAACTGCATGTGTGGAATGTGGAGATTAATAATTCTGCGGGTGAACTGATTTCTGTGGTGACTGTCACCAATTATATTATCAGCCCGAAAAACCAAAATAAGTGATATGCCGGCATTTGCAATCTATAGGTTGCCTTATGAGCAATCATGTCATCTCGTGATGCAAAAAGAGGGAGAACCCGAGGAATTGTCGTCAGTGGGAATGCTCAACAGCAGAGATGGCTTTGTCGTGGCTCCTTTTGCGGTGGATAGACAGCATCCTGTCTTGTTGCTTCAACCTGATGTGACAGAATCATTCCTGCCAGAGAGACTCATTGATGGCAGCGTGGATACTCAACTGATCTGTAAAGTGGAAGAGATCCTTGCTGACTGTCAGGGACGAGCACGAGCTAAAGGGGGGTCTTTTACTCATTATTCTATCGATTTTGCCAATTTCCATGCGCATATCTTGGAGGGTGAGTTCTCAAAAATCGTGCTTGCAAGGTGCGCTCGTCAACAAACAAAAAAACATAAAAATGTCTTGACTCAGTTCGTGGAGGCATGTAAGCGCTACCCGAGGATGTATGTGGCTCTGGTGGCTGCTCATAGATGCGGTACCTGGCTGATGGCTACCCCTGAGGTTCTGCTCAGAGGGAAAGAGGGGATGTGGACGACCATGGCACTTGCTGGAACGATGACACTTGGTGATGAACAAAAAGGATTTGACGAACCGCCAATGCCTGGTCATCATTCTGATGACAAAACCATCATGTGGAGCGTGAAAAATATCCAAGAACAGCGTTTCGTGTCAACGTATATCATGGAATGCCTGGAACAGGTGGCTGGCCAAATAGAGGAGAAAGGACCCTATACGATGCGTGCCGGACATCTGGTGCACCTGCAGAGTGATTTCCATTTCAGCCTGGTTGACAAATGTGGCATCGGACAATTACTGCACGTGCTCTATCCCACTCCAGCAGTCTGTGGATTGCCCAAAAGGGCGGCCATTGATTTCATCCTGGCCAATGAGTTTGCTCCAAGAGAGTATTATAGTGGTTTTGTGGGTATGCTCCAGCCGGAAGGGGCCACAGATCTTTTCGTTGCCCTCCGTTGTATGCGTATCGACGAGGATGGCTACTTGCTGTATGCAGGCGGTGGATTACTCGCAGATAGTGATTTGATGACAGAGTGGACGGAAACCGAAAGTAAGATGGATACCATGAGGTGTCTGTTATAATTGCTTTGATTTAATGTATGTTTTCTGATAAGAAGAATGTCAATATATTGACTTCACTCCTCATGTGTCATGGAGTGAGGCATGCCGTAGTGTGTCCGGGGAGCCGGAATGCTCCCATCGTACACAATCTGAATGAATGTTCTTCTATCCGATGTTGGCCTGTCACAGATGAGCGAAGTGCTGGCTTCTTTGCTCTCGGCCTCGCGCAGGCTACACGTACACCTGTGGTGGTGTGTGTCACCTCTGGGACTGCTTTGCTCAACCTTGCTCCGGCTGTCGCAGAGGCTTTTTACCAGCATCAGCCACTGATTGTCGTTTCTGCTGACAGACCTGAGGCTTGGATCGGACAACTCGACGGACAGACTTTGCCACAGCAAGGGGCATTGGGACCTTTTGTCAAAAAAGCAGTGTCACTGCCGACGGAGGTGGTTGATGAGACGGATGAGTGGTATTGCAACCGCCTCATCAATGAGGCATTGTTGGCTTCTCGATTCTTGGCTTGTGGACCTGTACATATTAATGTGCCGCTGAAGGAGCCTCTCTTCCATTTTTCCGTGGCTCATTTACCTGAGCAGCGTGTCATTCATCAACGATTCTGTTTTGGGATGGAATGTTGCCTGATGGTGGCCGACTGGTGGATGTCTGCTTCTCGGCCTATGCTGGTGGTCGG
>CADCQC010000493.1 GCA_902803455.1 uncultured Prevotellaceae bacterium | reverse complement strand
TTCAGGAGCAATACCAGTTATTTCTTACCGACACAGCCTATTTTCAGGAGCGGATGTCGGTGCCTGGAGGACTGGCCGACTATCTCGGTGAGTTCCTCACGCAGTTTTATTTCGTTCCCGCGGTTGGCGCCTGCATCCTCGCCTTGCTCAGTATGGCCCTGCAGGTCATGGTATGGTTGTTGGCCCACCGTAATGGTGCCAACGATACCTATTATCCCCTCAGTTTTATCCCGTCGCTGATGCTGTGGGCATATATGGGCGATGAGAATGTGCTGCTGAGTTTCAATATCGCATTGCTGATGGCATTGGCCTTGATGTTGCTTTATCATGTGGTCAGTGGTGACGAAGGATTTCCCCGACACAAATGGCGAAAAATGGCCTTCATCCTGATCTCCGTGCCTCTAATCTATTGGCTGATCGGGCCTTGCGTACTGATGGTGGTGATTTATGTCGCCTTCTATGAGTTGACCAGGCATCGCTCGTTGGGCAGTGTGGCGATCGGCATCGTTGGCGTGGTCTATGCCATAGCGGTGATCTTGTTGTCCGCCAGGCATTTACAATACCCTTTGTTCAATCTTTTCGCCGGTATCAACTACTATCGTTATCCCGTCTATCAGCCTGCCATTCAGATCGTTATCGAGGGCATCTGCGTCATGTTGCCGTTATTGCTGCCGTTGCTGCCCGCCGTGCGCAAGACCGCCAGGGTCGTTGGGGTAACCATCGCGGTGCTGGCTGTGGGCGGTTGGTGGGTGATAGGCCGTTCCTTTGACCCGTTGAAATACAGCTTGATAGAATACGACTTCTTGGTCCGTACCCGTCAATGGGGGAAGATTGTGGAGAAGGCGGAACGTCAACAGCCGACACGGCCTTTCGACGTGTCGTGCGTCAACCTTGCTCTTGCCATGCAGGGACAGTTGAGCGACCGTCTGTTCGACTTCTTCCAGAATGGGGCCGAAGGCTTGTTCCCTTCGTTTCAGCGAGATATGACCTCACCGCTGCCCCCCAGTGAGACGTTTTATTGGCTTGGGATGGTGAACGATGCCGAGCGCTATTCCTTTGAGGCGCAGGAAGCCATACCTAATCACCGCAAGAGCGGTAGGCTCACCAAGCGCATCACGGAGTGCAACATCATCAACGGCCAGTATGAGGTGGCCATGAAATACCTCAGGATGCTGGAGAGGACGGTGTTCTACCGCAAATGGGCGAAAGAGCAGAAAGCCATGATCAAGGCAGGAAAGGTGAGCGAGGATCCTGTTTATAGCAGAATGAGGTCTTATCGGCAGAAGAAAAAGGACTTCCTTTTCAGCGACACCGAGATGGACCAGATGCTCGGGCTGCTCTTCGTTCAGAACTACGACAACCGAATGGCTTTTGAGTACCTGATGTGCTACGAGTTGCTGCAGCGTGACCTCGAGCGGTTCAATGCCTACTACCCCTTGGGCAAATACGCAAAATTCAACCGTATCCCTACTGCCTATCAGCAGGCTTTGGTGATGCAATGGACTCAGCAGCATGGCAGTTTCGAGGGGATGCCGTGGAGCATAGAACCTGCCACCTGCAACCTGCTCACGCAGTTTGTCAATCTCTATATGAAGAATCAGAAAGATCCCTCGCTCTCAACACCCCCGTTAGGCAACACTTTCTGGTCGTATATGCTGGTAAGCCAGGAAGGCAAGGAGAGGCAAGGAAAGCAACAAATGAAGGAGATCTATTGACATGAGAACGAGAATGAGATACAGCCGTGTGACATGGATGCTCACCTTGTGTGTGGCATCGTGGCTGACCTGGTCGTGCACCTCGTCACCAGTTGACCCTACCCTTGTGAAGCAGATGCCACACATCTTCCCAGACTATGCCGGAGTCACCATCCCGGCAGAGATTGCACCGCTCAATTTCTATTGCTATGGTGATGGTGATGTCATGGATGTGGTGGTACGGGGAGAGAAAGGAGGAGAACTGCATGCCAATGGGCAATATGCCGACTTCGACGTAGAGGAATGGCATCAACTGACCCAACAGAACAAGGGTGCCGCCCTTACCTTTACCGTTTGCGTGAGAAAAGACGGAACCTGGACACAATACAGCGACTTCACTATCAATGTTAGCAATGATGACCTCGGAGAGTGGGGGCTTACCTACCGCCGCATACCTCCAGGGTATGAGGTTTATGGACGGATGGGACTATACCAACGCGACTTGTCGAATTTCCACGAACAGGCCATCCTTGAGAACACGGCGGTGCCTGGTGCCTGTCTCAACTGCCATGTGTCAGACCGCACCAATCCCCATCGGCTCACCTTCCATATCCGTGGCGATCATGGGGCGACGCTCATACAACGGGATGGCGTGATGGAACTGCTGAAGGCCAAAAACGACAGTCTTGGCGGTTCGATGGTGTATCCGTATTGGCATCCGTCGGGACGTTTTGTGGCTTACTCCACCAACAAGACAAACCAGTCTTTTCATGCCGTGGCAGGAGAGCGGATAGAAGTTTTCGACCATGCTTCCGACGTGCTGGTCTATTCTCCTGATACCCACGAGATATTGCTCGACTCCATCGTGGCGACAAAGGATCATTATGAGAATTATCCGGTCTTCTCTCCCGATGGAAAGACCTTGTATTTCTGTGCTGCTGCAGCGAAGGAAATACCGGCAGGATACAAAGAAATACAGTATAACCTGTGCAAAATAGGCTTTGATGCAGAAAAAGGAACGTTTGTGGGCGAGGTAGACACAATCTTTAATGCACGGCAGATGGGCAAAAGCGCCAACCATCCACGGCCCTCTTATGATGGTCGGTTCCTGTTGTTCACTATGTCCGACTATGGTTGTTTCCCCATTTGGCATAAGGAAGCCGACCAATGGCTTCTTGATTTGCAGACTGGTACGGCACGGCCTTTGGACGAGGTGAACAGCGATGATACCGACAGTTATCACAACTGGAGCGAGAACTCCAGGTGGATTGTGTTCACGTCAAGACGGGGGAACGGTTATTATACGACGCTTTATCTGTCTCATGTCGACAAGGATGGCAAGATGACAAAGCCTTTTCTCCTGCCTCAACGTGACCCCTGGAAGTATTACGATGAGACGCTTTATTCATTCAATACCCCTGACTTCACCAGTGAACCTGTGAAGCTCGACGCGCAGGCGGCAGCAAGAGGCATCCGCAGTGACCAGCGTGTGGAAACGAAGATAAGATAAATCAGGACTATTTTTTGCTGAAGTCAACAGAAGGGCCTTCTACCGCGCGCTTTACATCCAGAGCGTCGAAGGGTAGGGGGCCTTTCCCTATTTCGGGGGCATTAAACGATTTTAGGTTGTTGTCATAGAAATGGGGATCCTTCTGAGGCAGCACAAAGGGCTTGTGGGCTTTGCCATCTCGGGCGATATAGCAGAAATAGGGCTTACCGTAAAGACCGTCATCGCGCTTTGAGGCGAAGACGAGCCACCGGCTGGAAGAAGACCAACTGTGGTAGGTGTCGCTCTTGTCGCTGTTGATGGCTTCCATCTTGTCAATAGCTCCCGTCTCAAGGTTCATCAGTTGGAGGTCGGTCTCTTGATGCCAGATGGGGAAGGTGCCGTAGTCGGCTACCGTGTAGACGATAAAACGACCGTCCGGGCTAACGCGGGGGTGGCAGATGGAAGCCTGCTGCTGCCGACCAAAGAACAGAGTATCGACCTCGGTGCCGAGGGTGCCTGTCGCCTCATCGAAGGCGATGCGGCATAGGCTGTAGCGCATGTCGGTCAGTTCCATCGGCAGTTTCACCTTGGGTGAGGCACAATAGTAGATGTGCTTACCGTCGGGTGAGAAGGTGGGGAAGGTCTCAAACACGGTGCTGTCGCTGAGAAGACCGCTGCTGAGGATGGTGTGTTTCTCCAAATCGGCCACATACACATCCGAGGCACTGTCGAACACTTCCAGGCGCTTATTGGGTCTGGCATGGAAGGCAGGGATAATCTTGTTGGTGGAGAAGACGATATAGCGGCCGTTGGGACTGAAGCAGAAATACACGCTTCCCGACACCATGTCGGGAGTCTTGATGTTGAGTTTTGACAGTTGTCCGTCGCGGTTAAGGATCGCACCGCCTCCCTCGCCGCGCACATAGAGCATGGAGAGACCGGGTTGTTGACTGCCGTAGGTGTGGCAGTTCATACAGCGGTTGCCCACCAGACCATAGTCGGAGATGGCACGCTCATCGAAATTCTCCACGCAGCGCTCACGCAAGGAGAGATTTTGGAAAATCTCGTAGTCGGGTTCTATCAGCCGGTAGGTAAGATAGGGGTCTATGGCGTCTTTGGAGACATGCCAGGAGAAGGATTGGTATTCGGTCCATTGTCCGTCTTTCAGTGAGGTGACCGTCACCTTCACGCTCTGTCCTGCTGCCTTCTCTATGAAGCTTTTCCATTCTTCTTGTCCGAAACACACCTCCTGACCCTTGGCGTTCACGGTGAGCGTCTCGCCATCACATACGGCGCTGACCTCCACTGCATCAGCACTGTCACGAAGCAGGAAATTGAGTGGTGCGATATTGCAGGGGATCGTGATGTCGGTATAGTCGGGATAAATGAGAGGCAGCATGTCGCTTTTTGCAGCATGCTCAGGAGTCGGAGTGCAGGCAGTCAGCGTTAAGATGACAAGGGCGAGGACCATCAGGAGTGTATGCAGGTGCTTCATATCTTCGGGGCTTTGGCGGTGTCGAAATAATACCAGTAGGTGTCGCTGAAGCGGGAGTCGCCACGGTGCTGGTTGTAGTCCTGAAAACGCCGCAATTGTTCTTGGTCATGGATGTATTTCTTCCATTCTTCATCGGGTGCGTTGGTTCCGGCGAGCCAGATCATCAGAGCTTGTTGATAGAGCGGTTTTACGCGAGGCTTGTCGGTGGCAATACAGTAGCGGTCGTAGTCGCGCTTGAAGTTGTTGATGTCCTTTAGCAGCAGGGTGCTGCAGAGGATATAGTCAAGAGCCACGATGTTGTCGGGATTGCTGTCAAGAAGTTCCATCATCACCATGTGCAGGTTGTCGCTGAGGCGTATGGTGTCGGCCTTGTTGACGAATTGTTTCTTCTCGATGAAATAATGCCAAGCCTTGGGCTCGTGGTTCTTGATGAGTTCGGCCCAACTCCGATAGACCAATGTCTGCTGCAGAATCCTCAGGTATTTGTTGGCAGCCAGTGAGTCACCGCTCACCATGTTGCATTCAGCCAGGCGACGAATCATGCGCACGTTGCGGTTGTCGGGTGCAAACACATTGGTCATCATAGCGGCACGCTCAGTGAGGGTCATGTCGCCAAGGGCCCAGTAGAGTTCGTTCAT
>CADCQC010000492.1 GCA_902803455.1 uncultured Prevotellaceae bacterium | reverse complement strand
CCTCCTTCAATCGTCAACACGGGGTTCTCTGCCGCATGAACTGATATAGCTGCCATGAGCAGAAGGGGCAAAAACATTTTTTTCATAGTGAATCGTTTTTTCATGATGAATGTGTCTTCTCTATTATGGGGACAAATTTAGATAAAAATATCGATTTCTCACTTTGTTGGGATAAAGAATTTTCATTTCTTTTCTTTCTCCCAGAATAGCTGTTGAGGCTCGGGATAATAAAAACCTCTCTGCCAGACTATACCATTCATCTGGAGAGAGGTGTGAGAGAGTTGTATTGATATGTAGGGATTATTCTTGCTGTGTCTCCTGGTGTTGCAGTTTCAGCTCTGTGATGAAAGAGGCGAGAAGGCCGATGCCGACACCGAAGGCGATCACGAGCCAGAAATAGATTCCTTCCACGTTGAGAAGATAGTCTGCAAGAGCTCCAAAACCTATACCGATAAGGATGCATGCAGAGCGCAGCGAATGATATTTGTTGGGCTTTTTCTCCTGCTCTGCCATGATTGCCTTGGCGGTTTCGAGATCTGTGTGGTTCTCGATGAGCAGACGGCGCAGGGTGGTGTCGTTCTCTTTCTTGCGGATGTATCCTATGACGGCGCAGATGATGGCTACGATGGGGATGGCCAATGATAATATGACTGCAGATAATGGAATTAATTCGTCCATAATGTTTTTTTGTTTATTGTTAATAATTGATGTTGATGAACATAATGGAAAACCGGTTTTTGAGGTTGTTCAATGATAAGACCACCGAAGGGATGAATTATTACACTTCATCGGGTGAAAAATGTTCGAGGGCATACCATGTGGCATAGAGCATAGTGGCAACGGGCAGCACCAGACAGATAGATACTGGCAGATGCCAATGGTAAATGGAAAATTGCAGGGTGCTTGGCTGGCTGACGGCTGACCATAGAGACCAACCGAACAACAGTAGGAGCAATGGTAATCCAAAGGAGAAGAGGGCGATCTTTCCCCATCGCAGCAGACGGCGGCGACGCGTGGTGCGATGCAGTTGCTTCATCACGGAATGGTTGATCTCTTCAACCACCTGCTGACGGCAAAACGTCTGACGGATAAGGTCATCGAGTTGCTCGTCGGTGAGATTTGTATGATTATCTGATTCCATATTTTCTGTCGTTTATGAGGTGGATGTTTCTTATATGTTCTCTGATGACAACTGTTTCCGTAACTTGTCTCGGATGCGGTGAAGACGGACAAGAACATTCGATTGTGAGAGTCCTGTCCGACGGGCTATCTCATCGGTCTTGACTTGTTGGAAATAGTGCAGGTGGATGATCTGACGGTCTTGCTCAGGCAGGGTGGAGATGGCGTTCTCCATCCGTTGAAGCCGTTCCTCGTAGGCCGCATCGTAATCATTGCTGGTAGAGAAGGTGGGCGTGTCAGAACTGTTGACGCTCTCCGGATGTGCTGATGAGAAGTGGAGGATGCCTGTGCGGTTTCTGCGTTCACGATCCAACTCGTTCAGCGACAGGTGCATGGCGATGGAGGTGAGCCAGGGACCAAGCGTGTCATTGCGCCAGTATGCCAGTCGTTCGTAGGCTCGGATGAAGGTCTGTTGGGTCACTTCCTTGGCATGGTCTTCACGCCGCATGATGGACAGCGTCTTCGAGTACACAATTCCCGAATAGCGTCTTACAATCTCGGCGAAGCAACGTTGGTCGTTGTCGAGTAATACCTTGTTGGCAAGTTCTCTGTCTGTCATATCTGTTTATATGACCGTTTCCGCACGATATTATTACACCTTCAAGAAAAAAATATCGATGCGACCTCATTTTTTCCAACTTGGATGGATTTCGGATATGGTCACACCGATGGAGAAATAGAAAGCCCAGAACAAGGGCCTGATACAGGGAGTCAGTCTAACTGAAACGAATCTGCATCATGCAGCACGGGGAATTTGTGACGGAAATGGGCCAACTCTTCCATGTTGAGTGCTGATGTGGAGACTTCTTCCATACCTGGCGAACACGAGGCGATGGTATGTCCGTAGGCATCGATGATGACGGAGTCACCAAGATACTCGCCTACCTGGTCGCTTCCTACTCTGTTTACGCCTATCACGAAACATTGGTTCTCCAATGCGCGGGCTTTCAAGAGGGTCTGCCATACGTCGCGGCGCCGTGCTGGCCAGTTGGCTACATAGATGATGGCGTCATAGTCGTCGTGGTTGCGGGAGAAGACGGGGAATCGCAGGTCATAGCACACTTGCAGCAGAAAGCGCACTCCACGCCATGTGGTGATGACTCGTTGCTCACCGGCCACAAACTCATCTGTCTCACCTGCAAAACCGAAGAGATGGTGCTTGTCGTAATAGTCATAACTGCCGTCGGGACGCACAAAGAAAAGGCGGTTGCGCAACTGTCCTTCGTCATCTCTTGTCGCCACACTGCCAGCGATGGCGGCATCCAGACGATGTGCTTGTTGCCGCATCCAACTGATGATCTGCCGTGATTGTTCTTGGGCTTGATCTGTAGAACCTTCTGCCAGAAATCCTGTGGCAAAAGTCTCGGTCAGCACATAAAGGTCGGCACCTGGTTGCGTATCCAGCAGTGTGGCAAGTTGATAAAGGTTCTCCTTCAGTTCATTCCATCTGATGGTGTGTTGCACGATAGCTGTCTTCATTGGTGTTTCCGTTTTAGGGTAGAAATAGCAATCCAAAGGCAAAAGTAATAAAAACAGAAGACTTTTCAGAATTTGTGTCTATATTTTTTCAAGCAAGCCTGCTCCTACATGATCCTATTCTCTCCTATTCTCTCCTAGCATCTCCTAGATCTTCCTAGTCCCTCCTAGCTTCTCCTAGGATTTCCTAGCTTCTCCTAGGATTTCCTAGCATCTCCTAGAATTTCCTATATCTTCCTCACAGTTAGTTCCAAAATAGTTGGTCATTTTTTTTTAAAACCATATGGCCTTATTTGAAAAAGTGTTATCTTTGCATGTTTTTTATCACAATAACGATTCCAAAAATGAAAAAGACTTTTACGCTGATCTTTCTGACCATCCTGACAATGACTGTCAATGCCCAGGTGACGACGTTGCAAAAAAATGAGAAAGAAGACTCCACCATTGCTGTCATAGGATATTTCTGCAAAAACGACACTATGGAGTATCAACGCATCCAGGGAAAAATGAAAATCGTGGACAATGACACCACGCAACGTGGTGATGTCTTGGAGAAATTCATGGTTGTTGTAACAGACTCTACCGCAGACGGTTATAAAATGGAAATCATCCCCATATCGTGCGAGATAGAGGGCGAAGACAACGATTACCAGACACGGATGGCCTCATTGCTATGGGATGAAGTGAAAAACCTTCGGTGCCGTTTCTCCACCGATGAACTGGGTAAGGTGCTACATATCGACAACTGGCGCGAGATCCGTGATGTGCTCAAGAATAGTTATGCGAAAGTCTTCGATAACCTCTATTCCTCTATGCCGGGCTTGGACAGCGTGATGCCGCGGAAGCAACTTGAAAACCTGATTCTCTTAGGGTGCGCCACCGAAGATGGCATCAAAGGACAATACGATGAACTCGACATGCTCTTCGGACTCCACGGTAGCGAAGTGACCATGAAACCGGTTGAGAGTGATGATGTTTCTGAATCTGGATTTCCCACGCATTCCTACATTGAGTCTTTCTATCCTGCACCCGAGGATGAATATGATCTTGAAGGCGACTACGTCGTGCAGGCTCGTACCGAAACGCAACTTTCTGGCGATGACGTACAAGACCTGGTTGGATCCACGCTCGGGATGATTTTTTCAGGAGAACTGTCCGATAGTGTGAAAAAATATACGGATGAAGCGCTCTCTGGCAATAAACAAGGAATGACGACCACCAATCAAGAACAGTATTGCTATTTCTTCAACGGATGGCCAAAATTGATGAAGAAAAT
>CADCQC010000491.1 GCA_902803455.1 uncultured Prevotellaceae bacterium | reverse complement strand
CGTGGTCTGATAGATGGGAACGGCACGGGCATCGGTTGCGGGGTCTGCTTGTTCCTGTCCTACGTGGAGCTGTAAAGTCTCAAAACGATAATTCTTTTTCGTACTCATCATCTTATCCTTTCTATATTTTAAAATTTGAAAAATTATTTTTTACGATGCAAAGGTATATAGTTTAGAGATTCCTTCCAAATTTTATGCTAAATACAGAAAATATGGCTAAATTTCTTATAGTTGAAGAAAATATTTCCTTTGCGTCTTCCAAAAATCACCTGAAATAGAATAAATCTCTATTAGATGATGGATTGACATGAAAAAATCGCTTTTTCCCATCGATAAATGGCTGAAAAAAACGGAGGATTGAGCCTGTTTTACCTCACAAGGATGGGTCTTTTTATGTCAAAATGCAAGTTTTTATCAATTATTTGGAAGTATTCTGATTTTTTTTCCTTATATTCGCATGCTGAACAGAATATTATGGTGGGTTCTATTGTATAGTAACGCCACTTCATAAAATCTGAATGTATTGAAGACACCTAATAACTAAAAGAAATGGCAGTAAAGATACTCAGTGTTGACGACGAACTTGACCTTGAACTGTTGTTGACACAATTCTTCAGAAGGAAAATCAGAAAAGGTGAATATGAGTTCCATTTCGCACACAATGGATTGGAAGCTCTCACCATGCTTCTCAAGGAAAAGGATTTTGATATCATTCTAAGTGATATCAATATGCCTGAGATGGATGGGTTGTCGCTCCTGACGAAAATCAATGAGATGCAAAACCCAGCGCTGAAATGCATCATGGTGTCTGCCTATGGGGATATGGGCAACATACGCCAGGCGATGAACAATGGGGCTTTCGATTTCGCCACGAAACCCATCGACCTCGATGATCTCAGCCTCACCATTGAGAAGGCCATTGAACAGATCAATTATATAAAGGTGATGCAACATGAGCATGATCAGTTGGAATCTATCAAAAGCGACCTTGCCGTGGCAAGAGAGATCCAACAGGCCATCCTCCCGCGTATCTTCCCGCCATTCCCGGAAAATAGTCACCAGCTCGACATCGCTGCCTTGATGAATGCGGCTAAAGATGTGGGCGGGGATTTCTACGACTTCTTCCGGATCGACAAAGAACGCATCGGCTTCGTCATTGCCGACGTCAGCGGAAAAGGGGTTTCTGCGGCCATTTTCATGGCTGTCTGCCGCACGCTCATCAGGGCTACTGGTATCAAGGGCGTGAAACCATCGGATTGCATCTCTTATTCCAACCGGCTGCTGGTTGAGGAGTCGGTCAAATGTATGTTCGTCACGGCCTTCTATGGCATTTATAATATCGTGACTGGTGAGGTCACTTGCACCAATGCGGGGCACAATCCGCCGTATTTGGTCAAAGCTGATGGAACCGTCTGTAAACTGCCTCTACGCAATAATATCGCCGCTGGAATTTTCGAGGACTTCCAATTTGCCGAAGATTCTTTCCTGTTAGAGCATGGCGACACCTTGCTGCTCTATACAGATGGCGTGACGGAAGCCATCAATTCACAATTCGTTGAGTATGGGGAGGAAAGGCTGGAGGCTCTGCTGAGGAAGAATCCAAAGGCTGACTGCCAGCAGATGATCGATACCGTGAAAGCGGATGTGGATGCCTTCGCCGGGGACGAGGAACAGAGTGATGATATCACGCTCTTCGCCATCAAACGACTCTAAGCACCATTCAGTTTGGATAAAAAGCAGATCATAACAGCATGCGCGGGATTCCTGCTGGCTGGCATCGCAGCTGCAGGGTTCGTCGGTTGGCACTTGGAGCACAGAAACGTGAAAAAACTTCAAGCGCAGATTGATGAATTGGAAATTCAGAAGATGCGGTCGGCTGTGGATCGGAGTATCAGTGCTCAGATGGAGAACATCGCCAACGAACAAAGGGAAATCTCTGATGAGAAACGGGAGGAGGCGCTACGACAGACGAGAGTGGCCAACGAGATGAGGCAGCGTTCAGAACTGGAACGGATGAACGCTATCGAGGCTGAGCGGAATGCTGTGGCTTCTGAGAAAAAGGCGGTCGAGGCTTCAGAGGTGGCTGAGAAACAACGGAAACTGGCTGAGCATCAGCAACAGTTGGCTGAACAACAGCAGCAGATGGCTGAGCATCAGCGCATCCAGGCGGAGTTCGCTAAACGAACGGCTGACACGTTGAGCTATATCGCACTCGGACGTTCCTTAGGTTCCATTTCCGCTATACAGGCACAGAGTGGCAACGGAGAGATAGCTAATCTGTTGGGCTATGCGGCTTATCTCTAT
This sequence comes from uncultured Prevotellaceae bacterium, assembly GCA_902803455.1. Taxonomy (GTDB): domain Bacteria; phylum Bacteroidota; class Bacteroidia; order Bacteroidales; family Bacteroidaceae; genus Prevotella. The sequence continues at coordinate 1,591 of CADCQC010000491.1, read as the reverse complement.
ACTTCGCGATACAAAGGTGACCTCTATTATCCTGCTGTATTCCAATCGCTCATGCAGTTGAGCCAAAGCAAGGTGTCTTGGACGGAGCATGTGGGGGCGGTGATGAACCTGGAATACATGCCGGGAAAGGACAACACCCTCATTACGGTCAGCAACTATGGGGAGATTATCTTATGTGAGAGAATCGGAAACAGGTTGGAGACCAAAACGCTCTTCAAAAATAATGACTATGATTTTCGGGATGTCATTGTTGACCGTACTTCAGGAAACATCTATGCCGTCAGCAGAACCGGACATCTGGTCATTATTCTGAAAGATCTCAAGACGATTAAGACAATTGCGCTCGACAAAATAGTGCATCCCTTAAGATTACATGATATCAACAACAATAACATGTTGGTGATTGGTGAGAAAGCGCTCGCCCTCATCGATCTGAAACAGATGACAGTGAGCAGCACCAAACAACTGCCCTTCATGGTCACTCATGGGGCACGCAAGGCGGGGCTGCCGCTTCTCTTCGACAATCTGGGAATGATGCACTTGGTCAAGGGACTTGACAGTTTTGACACAACCCCCATTCCGGTACCAGGAAAAGTGACATCCTATTGTGAATCAAAAAATACGGGGGTCGAGGCTTATGGCATGAGCGACGGCACCATCTGGATGATCGACAAGAACGGAAAAAAACAAAAACTTCTTGGGCATCGCTCGCGCATCTCGAAAATGAAACTCAATGGTCGGCAACTCTTCTCTGCTAGTTATGACGGAAGCGTGAATCTTTGGATCACAGATAAGGAAAAGGTGGAACCTATGACGATGGTAGAGACCAACAACTGGATCATGCACCTCTGTTTCAATTCCACCAAAAATACTTTCTGGGTGGGGGATGTCAAAGGCAACCTCACAGCGGTCAATATCTCCGTTCCCATCATGGTGGATGCCATCAAGAAAAACTTGAAGCGCGACCTGACCACGGATGAGTGGAATTACTATATCGGACCTAATGTGCCCTTTGAATCGTTCTTCACTAATCAAGGAAAGGGGAAGACTCCATGAAAAAACTGCTCGCTTTCCTGTCGCTTCTGCTTCTCCTGACTACGGCTCATGGACAGGGCATTCCATTTATCCGCAATTTCTCTGCGGATGAGTATCATGCCAACAATACCAACTTCGACATCGATACCGATGAGAGGGGAAATGTGTTTGTGGCTAATTTCGAGGGCTTGCTCTACTATGACTATGCGGAATGGCGGATGATACATACACCGGGCATCACCCGGGTCACCGTCGTCTACAGAGCGACGGACAACAACATCTGGGTGGGAGGCTACAATTACTTCGGCAAGGTGGTGAGAAAAGATAATGGGGAGATTACACTTCAGAGAATCGGTAAACAGGATCTGTTTCGGGGGGAGGTGCAGGAAATCTTTGAGATAGACGGAAAACTTCTTTTTGTCGTCAACAACGGTTTTATCTACCAGGTCAACAATGACAAAGTGAGTGTCTTGAAGGAAGTGGACAAGAAATCACTCAAAATGGGAATGCTTGATGTGGTGAATGTGGATGCACTGCAGAAAGGGGAGAGTGATTT
>CADCQC010000490.1 GCA_902803455.1 uncultured Prevotellaceae bacterium | reverse complement strand
GGATAAATATGTAGAGATGAACGTGGCTCATCCTTTTATGGAGGGCAATGGTCGCTCAACCCGTATCTGGCTTGATTTGATATTCAAGAAACAACTGAAACTGTGCGTTGACTGGAGTAAGATAGATAAGAAAGACTATCTTGAGGCAATGCGAAGGAGTACAACAGATGCCCGCGTCATCAAATCGTTGCTCCAACAAGCAATGACCGACAAGATTGATGACCGCGAAATATTTATGAAGGGCATAGATTATTCTTATTATTACGAACAAACCGATTAAGAGAGCAAAGCCTAACTCGTTTGAACTTTGCCGAACGAGAGGTTTGTCGAATGATAATTCAACAAGAAGATTAAAATGATATGATGGCAGGTCTCACAGAAAATGAATATGAACAGGCATTGATTGCTTTGTTTCAAGAATTGGGATTCAAATACAAGTACGGTCCTGATGTAGAGCGGGATTATACCAACCCGATATTGGATGATGTGTTGCAGAATTCCTTGCTGCGCATCAATCCTACACTGCCTGTATCTGCCATTGATGATGCCATCAAAAAACTGCATCAGATAGAGGGTAGTTCGCTCTACGAGTGCAACTTCAAGTTCACGCAGATGTTGCAGTATGGCATTGAGGTGACATTCAGCGGCAAGGAGCGCCGAAGAGGTTACATGATGGGCGAAGAAACTTCTGAAATGGTTCACGAAGATCTTGCCTACTATGGTCGTGATAATGTGCGCGTAGAAACACAACACGGGCAGAAAACAAGGATAGTAAGACTGATAGACTATGACCATCCCGAGGATAACGACTTCTTGGTGGTCAACCAATACACCGTGCAGGAACTTGACACCAAGCGACCTGACATCGTGGTGTTTGTGAATGGCCTGCCTTTGGTGGTCATTGAATTGAAATCTCCAAGTCGGGAAGAGACGGATGCCAGCGAAGCCTATCTGCAACTGCGCAACTATCAGAAATACATCCCTTCGCTTTTTATCTACAATGCTTTCAATGTGATGAGCGATATGGCGCTCACAAAGATTGGCACGGTAACCGCCAATGAAGACCGCTACATGGAATGGAAGCAACCCACTGGTGAGGTGGCAGACTATGATGTTGCCTTCAAGTCGGTGTTCACCCCAAAAGTGTTTCTTAACCTCCTGAAGAACTATCTGCTCTTTGATGTACGCGAAGGCACTTATGCCAAGATTCTTGCTGGTTATCATCAGTATTATGCCGTGGAGAAAGCAGCCGTAAGAGCAGAAGAAGCCGTTAGGGGTGATGGCAAGATTGGTGTGTTTTGGCATACCCAAGGTTCAGGAAAGAGCCTCTCAATGGTTTTCCTGGCACATCACCCGAAGGTGCAAGCCATGAATCCCACGATTGTGGTTATCACAGACCGCAACGACCTTGATGAACAACTGTATGGCCAGTTCTCCCGTAACATAGACTTCCTTCGTCAGCGACCTGTTCAATGTACCAGTAGGAATGCGGAGGGCGATGACACCTCTCTTAGAGCATTGCTGGAGAACCGTCATTCGGGTGGTATCATCTTCACCACCATGCAGAAGTTTGACGATTGGGATGGGGCACTTTCAGATCGCCAGAACATCATCGTGATGACTGATGAGGCGCATCGTGGCCAGTATGGTATGGAAGAAAAGATTGACGAAGAGGGTAATGTGCATATTGGAGCTGCAAGAAAGATTCGCAACTCCTTGCCTCATGCATCCTACATCGGCTTCACTGGAACACCGATATCAGACAAGGACAGGGACACGCGCGAAATCTTTGGCGATGATATTGATGTTTACGATATGACTCAGGCTGTCAACGATGGCGCCACAAGACCTGTCTATTATGAAAGCCGTGTCATCAAACTGAAACTCAATGATGACGTGCTTGCCCAGATAGATGACGAGTATGACCGGCTGAGGGAAGAAGGTGCCTCTGAAGTAGACTTGGAAGAGAACAAGAAGGAAATGTCGCACATGGATGCCCTGCTCGGCAACGATGCGACGATCAATGACCTTGTGACAGACATCATCACTCACTATGAGGACAACCGCCAATACATCTGCTGTGGCAAGGCCATGATTGTGGCCTATTCCCGTCCTATAGCCATGAAAATATACAAGCGCATCCTTGAACTTCGTCCTCAATGGACAGAGAAGGTGAAGGTCGTCATGACCAGTGGCAATAAAGACCCTGAAGAATGGGCAGACGTCGTCGGTGGCAAAGCCTATAAAAAGGAACTTGCCAAGAAATTCAAGGATGTGGACGACCCGATGAAGATTGCCATTGTGGTCGACATGTGGCTGACCGGTTTTGATGTGCCTTCATTAGCCACCATGTATGTGTATAAGCCCATGAAGGACCACAACCTCATGCAGGCCATTGCCCGAGTGAACCGTGTATTCCCAGAGAAGGCTGGAGGCTTGATCGTTGACTATGTGGGTATTGCTGCAGCCTTGAAGGATGCCATGAAACGCTACACCAAGCGTGACAGAGACAACTACGGTAACAACGACATCAAGGAAAAGGCATATAATGAGTTCAAGGAGAAATTGGAAATCTGCCGTGACTTGCTTCATGGCTATGATTATAACCTATTTCATCATGGTTCACCTGCTGATCGTGCCCAGTTGATTAAGGGAGGTGTCAACTTCATGATTGCGCCTGAAAAAGCAGATGCTTGCAAGGATTTTATCAAGAATGCTTCACTTCTCCGACAGGCGGTAACCCTTTGCCGTTCCCTGCTCGTTGAAGAAGAGCGTTTTGAAGTCAGCTTCATGGAGTCGGTGCGAATCCTGATTATACGACTCCAGAACCCGGGCAAGATAACCAAGAAAGAAATCAACAAGCGTATTGCAGCCCTTATTGAACAAAGCGTGCAGAGTAATGGCGTAGTGAACCTTTTCGATGAACAAACAGAATTTTCCCTCTTTGATGAGAAATTCATGGAAGAGGTGAAAAAGATGAAGGAAAAAAATCTTGCTGCCAAATTGCTTGAAGATCTGTTGCGTGGTCGTGTCCGCACAATGATTCGCTCAAACATTGTTACTGGAGAATTGTTCAGCAATAGATTCAGCGAAACATTGAACCGTTATATCAATGGCTTGATCACCAATGAAGAGGTCATCAAAGAGTTGCTGAAACTGGCTCAGGAAATGATGGACGCTGAGCAGCAAGGCAATGAGTTAGGGCTTTCAAATGAAGAGAAGGCTTTCTATGATGCCTTGACTCGTCCACAGGCTGTAAAGGACTTTTATTCCAATGACCAATTGGTTGCCCTTACGAAGGAGCTAACTGACATGCTCAGAAAAAACCGTACCATTGACTGGAACCGCAGAGAGTCAGAACGTGCCAATATGCGACGACTGGTGAAGCGATTGCTAAGAAATTACAAGTACCCGCCAGAGGAAGCCGAAGACGCTATGAACGTTGTTCTGAAGCAATGTGAGCAGTGGGCAGAGAATCAAGATGTTGCATGATGGATATGAAGGACCAATTATTCCATGACGCGAGCAAATCAGAAGACTTGAATCATTGGAAGTCATCCGCAAATGTAGAGAAATCGCCAATTAAAAATTGTTAAATATGCAATAAGTTGGTGAAGTGGTAGTTGACAAACGCCAAAAAATTGCTATATTTGCATGTCGACAATAAAAATAAGCGCTTATGACCAATAAAATATTAACATTTCTTATGGTGGCTTTCATGTGGGTGGCGGTCCCTGTGACTTCATCCGCAGAGAATGTCATTGAGATTATCGACACGGAAACCCAGAATATCGCCATCTCTGTCACAGAGGCTGCTCTGCATATCACCGGCGCCAACGGGCAGGTGATGCATGTCTACAACGTGGCTGGCGTCAGGGTGATGAGTGTCAAGGTGGAGGGACAAGACAAAAGAATTGACCTCAACCTGCCTAAAGGATGCTATATCGTCAAGGTGGGCAAGGTCGTGAGAAAAATCTCCATCAAATAACGATAGGCGGCTGTGGCCGTCATAATGCCTTCAGACATGGGCTTCTTGCCGCTAAACACAACTGGTGAGGATCCCATGTCTTTTTATCTAAATAATAGAGGGGAAATTGTTTGATGCCATATAAGGAGAAGGATATCCTAAAACAATTATCCGACCCTAAGACCCAAAGAAAGGCTTTCGAGGCTGTCGTCAGGCAATACGGTGAGATACTGTATTGGAAAATCAGGCGTATCGTGCTCACACACGAGGATGCCAATGACGTGTTGCAAAATACGTTCGTCAAGGCCTGGGTCAATCTGGCCGATTTCCGTAATCTATCCAAACTCTCCACATGGCTCTACAGAATTGCGGTCAATGAGTCGCTCGACTTCCTCAGAAAAAAGAAAAACCTGCAGGACGTGAGCGTCGATGAGGCTGCCGGAGTGGCCAATATGCTCATGGCAGATGAGTTCTTTGATGGCGATGAGGCACAGGCACTGCTTCAACAGGCCATCGCCTCACTGCCCGACGTACAGCGAACCGTGTTCACACTGCGCTATTATGACAATATGAAATATAGCGAGATGAGCAAGGTGCTGCACACATCCGAAGGGGCGTTGAAAGCATCCTATCACATCGCCGTGCAGAAGGTGACGGCATACGTCAAGGAAAGGGAATAAAAACTTCTTTATAAACAATCTACAACAATGAAAGACTTTAATTTCTACGCACCTACAGAGGTGGTCTTTGGAAAGCAGTCGGAAGAACAGGTGGCTGCACTGGTAAAAAAATACGGTGGTCATAAAGTCCTCGTGCATTACGGCGGAAAGAGTGCACAAAAATCAGGACTTCTCGACAAGATGACTGGCCTGCTCGATGAGGCCGGTATCGGATATGTGAAACTCGGAGGGGTGGTGCCTAATCCGAGACTGTCACTGGTGAAAGAGGGCATCGCACTCTGTAGAAAAGAGCAGGTGGACTTCATCCTTGCTGTCGGTGGTGGCAGTGTGATCGATTCTGCCAAGGCCATCGGTTATGGCGTGGGATATGATGGGGAACCATGGGACTTCTGGGCTGGAAAAGCCGTACCCCAGTCGTGCTTGCCGATCGGTGCCGTTCTCACCATCCCTGCAGCCGGATCTGAGATGAGCAACAGTTGTGTGATCACCAATGATGACAACAACGACAAGAGAGGCATCAACAGCAACTTGTGCCGGTGTAAGTTCTGTATCATGAACCCTGAGCGCACCTTTACGCTGCCTGTCTATCAGACAGCGGCAGGAGCCACAGATATCATGATGCATACCATGGAGCGCTATTTCACCAAGCATGATGACATGACACTGACAGACGCTCTGGCGGAGGCCCTCTTGCGCACAGTCAGGGATAGTGCTCTTGAAGTGATGCGTGACCCGAAGGACTACAGGCACAGGGCTCAGATCATGTGGGCAGGAAGCCTCTCACACAATGACCTCATGGAATGCGGATCGGCAAAAGATTTTGCCACTCATAAACTGGAGCATGAACTCAGCGCGATGTTTGACGTCACTCATGGAGCCGGACTGGCTGCCATCTGGGGGAGTTGGGCGAGGTATGTCCTGCCTGGAAATGAGGCGCGTTTCGCTCGCTTCGCAGTGAATGTGATGGGGGTCGACAACGACTTCACCGATGTTAGACGGACGGCGGAGAAGGGCATCGAGGCTACCGAGCGGTTCTTCCAACAGCTGGGGATGCCGACATCGATCAAAGAACTGTTGGGAAGAGACATCACCGACGAGGAAAT
>CADCQC010000489.1 GCA_902803455.1 uncultured Prevotellaceae bacterium | reverse complement strand
CAAAAATTATATAAAATTCAACCCTCGGGGCTGCTGCAAACCGCCATGCAATTATACATTACAACAAGGTGGTAATGAATGGATCACGGGGACTGTCCCCGTGATCCACTTTTTCTATCTTTCTGTGAGTGCCTTGGCACTTTTTCTCAATTTATATAATATTTCTTTTTTCTTTCTTTTTTATTTTGTTATTATATCAGATGAAAGATGAATAATTAATCATGAAAGATGATAAAATAAAGAGGGCAGCAATTTGCTGCCCTCAACCAACACAAAAACTAAACTAGACTTAACTAAACTAATGAGGATTTTCACAAACCCAGATTAATCACTTGCAAACGTAATTATTTTTTTCCTATTTTAATGAGAAATCGAAATTTTTTTTTCGATTTTTTTGTAAATTAACACTTATTTCGCCAAAAAACGGGCCGTTTGTCACTTTTTTACGGTTCTGGCAAGCAATAGATGGTCAAGGATGACCATCGCTGCCATCGCTTCCACTATCGGTACGGCACGAGGAAGGACACAGGGGTCGTGACGGCCATGGGCCGTAAAATGCACCGGATTACCTTCCATATCGACCGTATCCTGTTCACGGAGAATGGTGGCCACTGGTTTGAACGCCACACGGAAATAGATGTCCTGACCGTTGCTCACACCTCCCTGGATACCGCCGCTGTGGTTGGTGCGGGTGGTGATGCGACCGCCAGCGTTGATGAAGATGTCGTTGAGTTCACTCCCGCGCTTGGTGGCGCAGGCAAACCCTTCACCATATTCAAACCCTTTCACGGCATTGATGCTGAGCATGGCGGCGCCAAGAGCAGCATGCAACTTGTCAAACTCCGGTTCGCCGAAACCGATAGGGCAACCGCTCACCACACAGGTGATCACACCGCCGATGGTGTCACCCTCACGCTTCACTTCACGAATCAGGGCGGCCATCTCCTCGGCTTTCTGCGGGTCAGGGCATCGCACGGCATTCTGCTCCGTCTGGGTGAGGTCGTAGCACCTGTAATCGCTGTCAAGAGCGATGTCGCCCACCTGAGAGGTGTATGCCGTGATGCGGATACCATAATCTTGAAGAGCCAATTTTGCGAATGCCCCTCCTACACATCTGCTAATCGTCGTTCGCGCCGATGTACGGCCACCTCCACGATGGTCGCGAATGTTGTATTTTTGCTGGTAAGTGAAGTCTGCATGAGAGGGTCTGAACAGGTTTTTCAGGTGTTCATAGTCATGGGAATGGTGGTCTGCGTTGCGCACCACAAAACCAATGGGCGCTCCAGTCGTCTTGCCTTCATAAAGGCCGCTGAGCAACTCCACCTGGTCGCTCTCATTGCGCGCGGTGGTGAGGTCGCTCTGCCCTGGGCGTCGACGGTCGAGTTCCGACTGTATGAAAGCGGTGTCGATGGCGATGCCCGCAGGCATGCCGTCGATGACACCTCCCACTGCCTGTCCGTGACTCTCACCAAACGTGGTCAGTGTGAACAGATGGCCAAATGTATTTCTCATCAGTGACAGGGATGTTGGGTCATCAATTTCTGCAACCGCCGCAGCCGCCGTCAGAGCAGCCGCCGTCTCCACAGCCGCTGCCGTCAGAGCAACCGCTGCAACCACCACAGCCCTCACCGCTGAGCATCTTGGCGATTTGCTTCATCTCATCCTCTGTGGCCAGACGGCACTCCACCACTTTGCCTACAAAATGCAGGTCGAGTCCGGCGTATGGATGGTTGAGGTCCACAGTCACCTTCTTGTCGTCAATGGCCGTGATGCGGCCGTTGAAACGGTTGCCGTCCTCGTTCACCAGGGGGACGATGGCACCCTCATAGATCAACTGCTCGTCGATCTTGCCATTCTGCTCAAATATTTTTTTGTCGAGCGGCACCACATGCTCTTCCACAAAGTCACCATAGGCGTCGTCTTTGGGAATGACAAAGTCGAATGATGCGCCTGTGGGCAGGTCTTTCAATGATTCCTCAAACAGGGGGAGCGTGATTCCCATGCCCGTGACAAACTGGAATGGATCATTCTCAGGGGTGGATTCCAGCAATTCGTTCTCACCGTTGACTTCGGCATACAGATGGTATGTCACCGTCATGAATTTGTTGTCGTTTTCTATCATATGAAGATTATTTATATCATATATGGTGTTGAATAATGTTGCAAATGTACACCTTTTTTTGCGTAATCAAGAAAAAACCTGATAGAATTTGCCGGATAGGGATTTCCCTATCATGAATAGGAATCATCCCAAGCCACTTTAGGCATAATCCTTTTCATACTTATGGGAAAATGTAGACCTTTGCAGTGTAAGAAATAACAAAATGATTCACACATAAAAATATACGACAATGAAGAAGATGCTTTTCTTGGCAATGATGATGACGATAGCCATTTCTGCCAGCGCAATGACATACAACGAGGCACGCAACGAGGCTCTTTTCCTTTCCGACAAGATGGCCTATGAGCTCAACCTCACCGAGGCACAGTATGATGCAGTCTACAGGATCAACCTCGACTATCTGATGAGTATCAGCGGCCGCGATCCGTTAGGCATCTGGTGGGACCGCCGCAATGCCGACCTTCGCTATGTGCTCGATGCCATCCAGTATAACAGGTATCTCCGTATCAACTATTTCTACCGTCCGCTTTCCTGGTATAACGGTGCTTGGGTCTTCCACGTACGTGGTCACTACGGCAACCATGGCCGGTTCTTCCGCCCGCGTCCTGCCGCCTTCGCCTCCTACAGAGGACATGGACCTGGTTTTGCCCGTCCGCACGTAGGTGCTCCCCGGCCTATCACAGGACATGTGGACCGTCTCCCCGGAGCACATGGTCACCGTCCGGCACCCGGACACGGTCATCCCAACCATGGACCTCACAACGGGATGCATCATGGCAACCACAGATAGTTCGCTTTTTCTACTATATGCCTACTCCGTAGGACTCTTATTAAAAAAATGAGGCCGTGCCCCAGGGCACGGCCTCTTGTTGGTTATACTTTGGCGATCAGTTTCTGCAACTGGTTGTCGTAGGATTATCTCAAACCACGGTTGCGAAGGGTGGCGTTGATCAGCATCAGATACTTGCGATACTGTGCCTTGGTCAGGATGCCGCGGGCGACACTCAGGTTTCTCCTCACCACCTTGTCGATCATTGGTTTGCGGTCTTCCAGGGTCATCGTCGAAACGCTCATCAACTCAGCGTTGAAGGCATGGAAGGCATCCTCGACAAATTCAGACTGGTCACGGCTGAGGTTCAGTGTTTCACCGAGTTTCCTCATGTTCACGTTCATCTTGTAGTTGTTCACGTTGTTGACGGCATCGTTCTCATTGTTGTCTGCAAATGCCACTGTCATGGTCATCATGACCATCAGACTTAAAAACAATCTTTTCATCATTTTACTTTTTTAATTCTTGGGGATGACTGCGTTGGCAAGTCTCCTCTTTACAATTTTTGTTATCCTTTGTCGCTGCAAAATTACGCTGGTTTTTGTGACTCACAAGTGTTTTTATAGGGTTGTTTGCGCAAACAGCCCCTTTTTTTGATGCAAGTCAAAAAAATGAAAGACGAAAGATGAAAAATGAAAGATTAAGATGGGAAAATGTGAAAAAATGAAAGATTAAAAATGAAAGATGTAAATAGATTAAAGATTAAAAATGAAAGATGAAAATAAACCATCCACACACTTTATCGCATTGAGAAAACGCGCATTGCCTTTCCCACGAATGATGGTATAGCTTATTCCACGGGTGATGAGCTGTTCCTCGCACTTGCGGAAGAAAGAGGCCCTTTCATTGGGCCGATAACGGTGGATGTCATTCACCCAAGGCAAGTCGACATCAAGAAGCAGGTAATGGTCGAAATGTTGTCTGGCAATGTATTCCTCGATGACAGGTGATTCTTTGCCAAACAGTTCGTTTGACCATAGTTTGGAAATGATGGCATCGGTATCCACAAACAGCAAAGGGGTGTTTTGTAGCAACGCATCTTCTACGGCTTTGAAATGCCCTCTCACGATCGTCTCCATATCCTCAAAACAGATGTCTCCATTCTTTGAGTCGATCACTTGTTTGGCGTATTCTTCCACATAGGGCACCTGGTAATGCTCGGCCAGTTGCTTGGTCAGCGTGGATTTCCCCGTCGATTCCGGACCATAGACACAGATGACTTTCCGGCAGTCCCGCTGGACCGCTGGTGCCAGGTAGGACCATTGCCCGATGAGGTCTTGACGGATCTGCGTGGCAGAGATCGGGACGGTTTGCCTGTCGGCATCCACCATCACGAAGTCTGCCGACAGTTCTTTTGCCAGCCGGGCGCCATAGGGTTCTGAGGCAAAGACCACATCCACGGACTGGGGCAACAAGCGCAACAGTTCTTCGCGCCAGATATCCCAGAAGAAGGGCGTCTCCGATGGATCCTGCGGAAGAGGATGGCTTTGGGTCATCACGACCGCGTCGGGATATTGTTGCCTCACCCATTGTATGCGGCGCTTGACAGGTATCACCTCGTCCATGATGTTGTCGACGACGATATAGACCAGGTCGCAAGCATCCAGCGCACGCTGGATGAGCAACATGTGTCCGCGGTGCAGCGGACAAAACTTTCCCAATACAAAACCAGTGTTATATTGTTTCATACGATTGTCTGATATAGCGTTGAATGAGTTCTTTATGTTGTCTGCATCGTAGGACGGTGGCGGCATGCGTGTTTGTCATGTCAAACCGTATCCCGGTGGTCTGAAAAAGGTCCATGTATCTCATCTGCCGGAACAGTGTCTCGTCCATGCGGCAGAGAGACATGCGCAGCGCCTGGACATCGGCGTTGTCGGTGAACGAGCATGCCGCATCCTTCCATGCCGCGTCATCTACGATGTTGCCGATGATGCCCTCTTCCTTCAAGATCGTGCAAAGGTCGTTATATTTCAAGGGGTTTTCAGAGGCGATATGATATACACCCGGTTGGTCACGGCCGATGATGTCTGCCACGATATGCGATGCCTGGTCGATGGGGGTGATGTCCACGGCCATCGTGCTGGTCTTGTCATAAGGGAGTATGCCAACCGTCCTGGCACCCCGGAAAAACATGCCGAGAAAATCTTTCGGAGCAGACTTGCCCTGCAGGGTGTCGCCGCACAGAAGTCCATAACGGTAGATGAACACGTCGCAGGAGGCGGGAGGAATGGACTGCACCATCTTCTCGGCAACAAACTTTGTCTGTCCATAACCGCCATAGATGTGGGTGGGGATGCTCAGATCATCACTTTCGTATGCCGTCCCACGATTCCTGTCGGTTGACACGAAGACAGAAAGGGTAGAGGCAAAATGCAGTTTTTTCCGGACACCGGTCAAACAGAAATCGATGATGTTTCTGGTGCCGGTGACATTGGCCGCTTTCAGCGTTTCGTAATTGGCCAGCATGTTGACGGTGGCTGCGCAGTGAATCACTGCTGTCACCTCATCAGAGAGCCGTTTGTAGTCATCAGCAGGAATACCGAGACAAGGCAGGGTGATGTCTCCACAGACCGTCTCGATGTCTTTCAGTATCCCCACATCGAGGCCGTATCTGCGGAAGGTGCCGCAGACCCGTTGTTGACCATCGGCAGGAGACGCGCCTCTTACCAGACATATCACCTTCGCACATTGTCCTCTGCGCAACAGTTCAAAGAGCAGGTGAGCGCCTAAGAAACCCGTTGCTCCTGTAAGAAGAAAGATGTTGGTTGCCTCCTTCGCCGGCGTAAGCCTGTCTGGCGTATGCTTGTCTGCCTGTTTGGCATCCCGCGGGTATTGCCACTCGCGCTCAAGTAGGGATGAGTGGATGCACATGGCCGTGCTTTCTACCCTCATCTGCGCCAGTTGTCGTGGGGTAGGCCATTGATGCAGTTCGTCTGACGTGACGGCCACGCCCATTTGCTGCAATTTGGATATGAGGACGATCGTGTCGAGAGAGTCGCCGCCGCAATCGAAGAAATCGTCGTCGGGTCCCATGGCGGGCAGTTTGAGAATGTCGGACATGACGTGGGCAATGGCCTCTTCCTCTTTTGTCGCATATGGATCGTCAGTCTTGACAGTCTTATGGTGGTGGAGCGGCACCGTCAGAAGGGCCTGCAGGTCTGTCTTCCCGGATGGTGTGAGGGGCATTGACTTGACAAACTCGAAAAAGGATGGCATCATCCACTTGGGCAGATGGTGCTTACAGCACTGTCGCAGTTGTCGCTCCAGGTCTGCCTGTGCCTCTCCGTCGCCCGCAGGTTGTATAAAGGCGACAATGGCATCTTTGGTATACCCTTTTTCGGTATCCCTTAAAGATGGTTCCGCGCTGACAGCCCTTTTGACGACCGCCACTTTGCCGACACGCCTGTGGCTGCGGAGCATATGTTCTATTTCCTCCAGTTCTACCAGTTGCCCATGTATCTTCACCTGGCGGTCTATCCTTCCGACAAACTCCAGACGGCCGTCGTGACGGATGCGCACATGGTCGGAAGTCCTGTAATAGCGCACGCCGTCAACAACCGGAAACTTCTTTCGTGTCAGTTCCTCGTCTTTGTGATAGCCTATGGCAAGACCGATGCCTGAAATCCACAGTTCACCATCCGTCGCATCCAGTCGCCCGTCTGCATACACACGGTAATGAGTGCCGTTGATGGCCTCGCCCAGGAGCGGTGCCTCCCATTGTGGGTCGCATCGGCACAGGCTGCTGCAGACAGTAGCCTCTGTAGGACCGTAAACATTGATGAGGTTGACGCTGCGACTCCAGCGTCTCACGGTCTCGATGTCGGCAGGCTCCCCACCGATGACGATGGTTTGCAGGCAGTCAGGGCAATGTTCCGGACTCAGCATCTTTAATAGTGATGGCGGAATGTCGGTATGGGTCACACCGCGCCTTCCGATCACCTCCAACAACTGTGCCGACAGTTTCTCCCCCGACATCGGTTCTATGACCAGTGTGGCACCCGATGTCAGCGTGACAAGGATATCGGAGATGGAGGCATCGAAGTTGACAGATAGAAAAAACAGATAACGTGAATGGTGATCCACGCCAAAAGCCTGCCGCTGGCATCGGGCCAGGTTGCAGAGTCCTGCATGCCCCACAAGAATGCCTTTAGGCACCCCTGTGGTTCCCGAACTGTAGATAATGTATGCCGGGCGACCGGGCAGGCATGGTGCCATGGCGTCTGTCATGCGGCACGACAGGGCTTCACGATAGTTTTCCCTGTCTATGCACAGCAAGATGTCGGCATGGGCTGCTATCCATCGCTGGCGGGCAGGGGGCAGGTCTGTACCGATGGGAACAAACGCTTTCCCTGACATCCAGCAACCGATCATGCTGACGATATATGCGGCCGACTTGGGCAGATGAAGTCCCACGAAGTCACGGCCCTCACTGTGGCGTTTGATGTACGCCGCCACCTGTCGGGCTTGCTGCCATAGCTGTCGGTAGGTGAGCGCGTCGCCCTCACCTTCTGCCACGGCGGTCTGATCGGGATAGGTCTGGCAGACCTCGTGCAGGACCTGGAGGATGTCATCACACTTTGTGTCCATACAGTATCATGCTTGGATGGTCCTCATCGTAGGGCGAGCGGGCGATGTCGCCATATACCTGTTCGACTTGGAGGCCATGACGCTGAAACAGTGACCGGAATTGTTCCACACTGTAAAGCTTCGTCTGTCCGAAGGCTGTCTCACGGTGACCGTCGGGGTAGACGATCAGCCAGTCTGATTTCATCATCCCGTCCTCTATCCAACTTTCACGTATGGTGATGATGGTGCTGTCGCCCGAAGGCACCTGCTTGACAATATATCGCTGGAAATGCTTGTTGATAAACAACGGATTCATGGTCGAGAAGAAAAACTGTCCGTTTTGCTTCAGGTTCTTGCTGTAGGGCACCAGCATCCGTTCGTTTTGTTCGTCATCTTCATGATAGCCGAAACTGGTGTTCCAATTGATGGAGATGTCGTATTGTGCTGGTCTGAGGAAGGTTTCCGCATCACCCAACACGAATTCGGCGCGCGGAGAGGCCAGTCGCGTGCGGGCATAGTCAATATAAGGTTCAGAGATGTCTATGCCCGTGACCGCCAGTCCTGCCAGGTCTAATTCATGGGCCAGATACCCCTTGCCGCAGCATTGGTCAAAGACCCTCATTCCGGGAAGCAGCTGTCCTGTCTGCTGCATGAAGCGCACGGTCTCTGCCGCTTGCTGGTTGAGCACCACTTCCGTGAAGTCGCCTTTAAAGAAGTCTATCCACCATTTCTCGTTTTTGTTTGTCTCCATCCTATCAGTTCATTAGTTTTCGATTCAGGTAATAAATAGTCAGCATCAGCATCACCACAGGTTCATAGGCGGTCTGCTCCAATACGCTCATGGTCGGAAGAGCTGTCAGCAGGGTGGCGATGGCGTCTCTGTTGAAGATCCCCATGCCCATCATGTTGTCAGAGGTCAGTTCATCGTAGATCTGTTCATACTCATCCTTGCTGAAAAATCGGGTGAGCGGCGGTGCCTGGAACGGGTGCTTCTGCCTTTGGTAGATGTGGTCGGTAATGTGGGGACGTGCCGCTTCTTTCAGCACATATTTCTCGTTGACATGGTCTCTTATCTTCATCTGCATGGGAAGTCGGGCTGCATACTCAAATAGATGGTGGTCGAGGAAAGGCAGCCGCCCCTCAACCGATGCCGACATCTCGCAACCATCACCGAGCGTACCTAATATGTAGTTGCAGAGGGCATGTTTGTTCCACAGATATAGCGACTGGTTGACTGGGTGCACACCATGGAGTGTGGTCTCTATTTGCAGTCGGTCTGACATCTCGTCAAGGAAGTCATGGCTGCGGCAACAGTGAAGCATGTCGCTGTTGAGAAAGTGGTACATCTTGTATCCGATGCTGGCCTTGGCAGCCAGAAACGATGGGACAAAGCCCAGTCTGCTGGCCAGCCTGTCGCAGCAGAGCGTATCGCCAACGGCTATCTCCGTGCCCGTGATGGCCAGGTTGGTGTGATAGAGCTGTTGGGTCAGCGCGTCTCTCTCTTGGGCTGGCAGCGTGGCGAAAAGGTCTTTTCGCAGGTGGGGATAGCCCGCCAGGCACTCGTCGGCGCCCTCGCCCGTCAATGCTACTTTGAACCCTGCTTCATGGATGGTCCTGTTGAGAAGATATTTGCACGACAGATGGCCGTTGACCGCCAGTCCTTCACTATGGTAGACCGCTTCAGGCAGGTGGCTGAGAATGTCGTGCTGACTGACTTTGATCCGATGCATGATGGCGCCACAGCGGTCGGCGGTCTCTGTGGCAAAACGGTCCTCATCGTATTCCGCATCGGTATGGGGGAAGATGATCGAGAAACAATGCACTGGTTGGCTGGTCAGGTGCGACATGAGGCCTGCCACAGCACTGGAGTCGAGTCCGCCGCTGAGATGACAGCACACAGGCACGTCACCCTGGAGGCGCAAGCGGATGGCCTCCTGCAGCTGGTCGTGAAATTCGTCGATACACTGTCGCTCTTGCGCTGGTGTCAGTGTCGGCTCGTCGCAGCGTGGGTGGCGGGTTCTATCACCTTCACCCGCTGCAGGATAGTGCATGTCCCAATAAGTGATGTCTTTCTTCTCACAGCCTGCCTGCCATACGAGCAGATGACCTGGTTCCAATTGTCGGATGCCTTCAAAGAACGTGCGGTCTGTGGGCTGGTATTGTAAGGACAGTGCCTGCATCAGACTGTATTCATCCCAGCCGGCCTTGACACCACAGGCATGGATGGCCTTCGCTTTCGATGCGATAATCAGTCTCTTGCCATCATCCCACCAGCACAAGGGTTTGATGCCGAAGCGGTCTCTTCCAGCCACGAGCAGGCGGTTGCGCTTGTCATAGAGCAGGAAGGCAAACTCTCCCCTCAGATGCGCCATCATCCCTGTGTAGCCGTATTTCAGATAGAGGGGTATCAGCAGTTCGCTATCGGAATCTGTCTGGAACGTGTAGGTTGATGAGAGTTCCTGCCTCTGTCTTTGATAGTCGTAAAACTCTCCGTTCACCACGATGGTGATCATGCCGTCTTGCGAACTGATAGGTTGGTGTCCATGCCTTACCCCGACGATGGCAAGTCGTCTGTGTCCCAAGGCGACGTGCCCGTCTTGCCACATGCCGCTGTCGTCGGGGCCGCGAAGCTCCATCGTCTCAAGAGCGGCGGCCAGAATACTTCTCTCTGGCATCGCCTCCTGGTCTACAATTCCTACTATTCCGCACATATTTTGAAAAACGTCTTTTTGCTTCCCATACGTTCTGCTTCCGCAAAGGCTTCCTCAAACTGAGAAAGGTCGTAGGTGTTTCCAAACAGCGTACTCGTATCGAGGGCATCGGGCAAATGATGGGCTGTGGCGGTCAGGAGATGGCTGGCTACATTGAAATCGCCATAGCGTGCCCCTCTGATGCCAACCTCCTTCATCGCAATCGTATTGGCCGTGAAAGCACAGGGCATATACGACCTGGACTTCAGCACCAACATTCCTCCTGGCAGAAGCGCATCGATATAGGCATCGATAAGCGACGGTTCTGTCTCAATGATACAGTCATAGCTGTTTTTCCGCAAATCATCCGTTTGGGCAATCCTTTCTATGTCGTGATGTCCCATGGCCCTGGCTACCTGATGGGTGAGTTCTGCTATTCTGCTTGCGCCGAAGATGCAGGTCCTGCCAGTGATATATTTCAGCGGGGCAAGTGCTGCTGCCACTGGTTCGAGAAACGCGCCGAGCGGGGAGAGCAGTTGGGAGGGCAAGTGAACCAATGCAGCGCTTGGGACGGCGATATACTCTGCAAATGCGCCATCGCAGTCCTTGCCGCACATCGTGTCCGCTGTCGTGCCAAAAGCCATGGGGTTGGCGCTGACCACATCGCCCACACTCCAACCGTCCATCGTGCTTTCTCCATTCAGGAAACCGGCAATTCTGCCACAAAACTCATGTCCCATCACAATATGCTCTTTTGCGGGGACAATTCCTTTTCCGATGCCGATGTCGGTCCGGCATATTCCGGCATAATAGACCTTGACAAGCACATTGTGAAGACTTGTCAGTTGGGGAAGATCCCGGTCTGTCTTATAGACGGCTGATGATTGATGAAGGATAATTGCTCTCATTATTATTGTGGTAAGCGTTTTGTGGGGGTCAGGCATATAAATAGATCACAGGAAATAGATGATGCCATATAATTATTGTGGCAGATGATGCCGTATGATCTCATTCAGAACTCCAACCTGAAGCCTTTAGACTTCATCTCCTTGTATTTGTCGGGGTTGAACCTGTAGTGGATGGGAATCGTCCTGGCGGCATTCTTCGGCCGATCGCCGGTTTCCTCCAGGATACCCAGTTTTTGCATTTTGTTGGCGAAGTTTCTGCGGTCGAAGTGAACCTCCAGGATGGCCTCGTAGAGCGCCTGCAACTGCGGCATCGTGAAGACTTCCGGCAGCAGTTCAAAACCGATGGGTTGAAAGTGTATGCGCTCTTTCAGGCGTTTGAGTGCCATCCGTAGTATCTTCTCATGGTCGAAAGCCAACTGAGGTATCTCGTTGATGGGATACCACTGCGCATTCCTCGCGTCGTCGCCACCCTTGACGGAGCCTTTCTGCACCAGGGCATAGTAGGCGATGGTGATGACCCGTCCGCGGGGGTCGCGATCCACGTCGGAGAAACAGCCCAACTGTTCCAGAAAACCTTTTTCCACGTCAAATTCAGTCTCCTCTTTCAGTTCACGAAGCGCCCCCGACTCTGTGGTCTCGTCCATCCTCAGAAATCCACCGGGGAATGCCCAGCGGCCCTTGTAGGGTTCGATGCCGCGCTCGATCAGCAGCACCGACAGTCCTTCCTTGACATCATAGCCGAATATCACGCAGTCCGTCGTTACCGAGGGGCGTGGGTACTCATATGTGTATGAACCTTTTTTGATCTCCATGATTCGTCAGATTTTTATGGGTTTCGTCAGATTATTTTGTGTTATTTTTACGCAAAGTTAGGGCTTTTATTTTATATCTCCAAATGTTTTGAGTAAAATTTACGCAAGAAAGGGCGATTTTTTAAAAAAGGTTAGGAAGCTCTAGGCCATCCTAGAAATCTTAGGTCATCCTAGAAATCCTAGGTCATCCTAGAAATCTTAGGTCATCCTAGAAATCTTAGGCCATCCTAGGAATCTCTAGGCCATCCTAGAAATCCTAGGTCATCCTATTCCATCCTATTATAAATAAAAAAAACATCCTTCTCAAATAGATGACAGATTGAGAATCTGATGATTGAAGCCCTTCTTTTTTGTCAAATTCGTTATTTTTCGTTTGTCAAATTCGTTATTTTTCGCTTATTTTGCAATATGGAAAACAAGATCATAAGAAAAATAAGAAAATATGTGGTGACGCTGTGTGCATGCTGCGTGTCACTGACGGCTATGGCGCAGGGAGCGGATTACAACAAGATGTCGCAAATGCTGCGCTCACTGACCATGGCTGACAAGGTGGCTTCGAGGTCTGACAAGATGGCTTCGAGGTCAGACAAGGAGTCTGCCCAGCGCATGCCGCCGAAGTCGCAACGTCAGGTGTGTGCTTTCGTCCGGTTGGCCGATGATGATGACCAGGTGTTGGAGCGTTATGGTGCCCGTTCACTGGCGCGGTTCGGACGGATACATATCGCCAGCATACCGATTGGCAGCCTCGGTCCGCTCTCGTTGTCACCCTCGGTGGTGAGGATGGAGGCGCGGCAGGGCAATAGCATCCACATGGACACCACCACCGTATTGATGGGTGGGGCAAAGGCCCATGAAGGAAGGGCATTGCCACAGGCTTTCACCGGACGGGGTGTGATGGTGGGCGTGGAAGATATCGGTTTCGACCTCACCCATCCCAATTTCTATGATGAGACGGCGACGCACTATCGGATCAAGCGGTTTTGGGACTTCCTCTCCACGGATACCGTAGGGAGCACGCTCTTCGTGGGAGCAGAGTACACCACGGAAGAGGCTTTGAAAAATTATGCTCACTCGCGCGACGGGTTCATTCAGTCGCATGGCACCCATACGCTCGGGTCGGCGGCGGGAAGCGGATACCGCTCGCCTTACAAAGGCATGGCGCCCGAGGCTGACATCTGTCTGGTCAGCAATGCCGTGAGTGAGGATCTCGAACTCATCGACTCCGCGGATGTCGATAAGTTCACCTATGCCACCGACTGTCTGGGATTCAAATATATGTTTGACTATGCCGACCAGATGGGCATGCCTTGTGTGGTGTCATTCAGTGAGGGGTCATCCATGGATTTCAGGGGGGATGACCAACTCTATTATGAGGTGCTTGACAGTCTGACGGGGCCGGGACATATCCTTGTGGCATCGGCGGGAAATGGCGGACAGCAAGTGTCGCATATTCGTAAGCCGTTGGGAACGGAAAAGGCCAGCGTCGCCATCATCTCTGGTGGAAAGGGCGCATACTTCTCTATTAAGGGCAGCAATGATGACTATACCCTGCGCCTTCGCCTGCAAGGTACCGATGAACAGCAGGTGGAATATCCTATCCGTGTGGAGGATGTCTACCAATTGGCTGACACATTGCTCAGCGACACGCTCTCCATCGGTGAGAAACCATATTATATTACCGCCACCTGTTATCCTTCATGCTTCAACGAGGCTGAGAATGTGATGGAGGTGGTCCTCATGACAGATGAGAAACTGGGACAGGGGTATTATGTGGGATTTGATGTTTTGGGTGCCGGCACCGATGTGGAAGTGTTCAAGGGCAGTGGGTATCTCGTGCCGCAGGAAGGGGGCATTGGCGACAATGCCTGTTCTGTCCACTCTCCAGGAAGTGCGCCCTCGGTCATCTGTGTCGGGGCAACAGGCTACCGCACGGGATTCATCAATTATCTGGGTGAATATCATGAATACAACCAGGGGACGGGAGGGGCGCGCAGTCCTTATTCCTCGGTGGGACCGACCTACGACGGACGGATCAAACCCGATGTCATGGCTCCTGGCACCAATGTCATCTCCTCCTATAGCAGTTATTATCTCGAGGCATCGCCCAATGCCGATGATATCTCTTCCGACGTGGAGCATTTCGAGTTTCAGGGACGCACTTATGCGTGGAATGCCAACAGCGGTACGTCGATGGCCACCCCTGTAGTGGCGGGAGCCATTGCTTTGTGGTTGCAGGCCAAACCCGATTTGTCGCCGGAGGATGTCATGGAAGTCATCAGGAAGACATCGCGCCGTCATGACCCGTCGCTGCAGTATCCCAACAACCTGTATGGCTATGGTGAGGTGGATGCCTAT
>CADCQC010000488.1 GCA_902803455.1 uncultured Prevotellaceae bacterium | reverse complement strand
TATCACGTTCAATAGCATCTATGGTGGGGAGTCATACGATGCCCGTCTGAAACAGAATGGGGCTCTCGATGCCCGTTTCGATGACAGCAAATGGCAACAGGCTGTCGTGGTGGAGGGGCCGGGTGGTCGGCTGCACCCCGAGACGGCGCCACCGGTGAAGATCATGGAACATTATTCGGTCTTAAAAAGACATGACATCAATCCCGACTCGCTCGAAGCGGCTTCCAGCAAGACGAAGCGCACGGTTTCACTGGGTGCCTTCGTCTGTGACATGGGACAAAACCTTGCCGGATTCCCCGTCATCACCGTATCTGGACAACGCGGACAAAAGGTCACGTTGCTCGTTTCCGAACGCCTCACCCCACAAGGTGCGTGCGATCAGAGTCAGAGTGGCCGACAGCATTACTACGAATATACGCTGAAAGGTGAAGGGGAGGAAACCTGGCATCCCCGTTTCTCTTACTATGGATTCCGTTATATCCAGGTCGAGGGGGCTGTGATGGAGGACATGCCCAATCCCGACCATCTGCCTGTCATCCATCAACTGCAAAGTTGTTTCATCTATAACGCTGCACCTGAAACGTCTACCTTCTGGTGTGATAATGAGCGGATGACCAACACTCACCGCCTCATCGAACGTGCTGAGCGCAGCAATATGCAGGGGGTGCTCACCGACTGTCCCCACCGTGAGAAACTGGGGTGGCTCGAACAGGACCATCTCTGCGGACCGTCGCTTCTTTACAATTACGACATGACCACACTGGTGCCCAAAATCATCCGTGATATCGTTGATACACAGAAACCAAACGGTATGGTGCCGACCACCGCCCCGCAATACGTGTCGTTCGGTAACCTCTTCGACGACTCTCCTGAATGGGGATCCACACTGATCATCCTTCCTTTTATGTATTATGATATGTATGGCGACAGTACGCTCATCACCGACAATTACGAGCCGATGCGCCGCTATGTGGATTACCTCACATCACGGGCCGACAACGGTATCGTGAGCCATGGTTTGGGTGATTGGTACGACTATGGTCCGCGCAAACCGGGATTCACGCAGAATACACCGGTGCCGCTGGTTGCCACTGCCCACTATATCTATGACTTGCAACTCATCACCGAGGCGGCCCGCATGACTGGGCGTGAGACCGACAGAAGGCGTTATCAGACATTATATGAGCAAACAGTGATGGCCTTCAACCGCCATTTCTTCCATCCCGACTCTTGTTATTATGGCACAGGCAGTCAGGCAAGCAATGCCCTTCCGCTCTTCCTCGGCATCACGGGTGAGCACAAGGCTTCCGTTCTGCAGTGGCTGGTCGATGATATCCATGCCCATGGCGACAGGTTGACCACGGGCGATGTGGGCAACCGCTATCTCTTCCGGGTGTTGGCTGATAATGGTCTGAATGAGTTGCTTTTCCGTATGCTCAACCACGATGACGTGCCGGGTTACGGATTCCAACTGGCGCAGGGGGCCACTACGCTCACCGAACAATGGGATCCTCGTCAAGGATCATCGGAAAACCATTTCATGCTTGGTCAGATCGATGAGTGGTTCTTCCGCTCACTCGCCGGTATCCGTCAGAAACCGGGTACCCATGGGATGCGACATCTGGTCATCGACCCACAACCCGTCAAGGGAGTCGGTCGGGTGAAAGCCACCATCCATAATCTCTATGGAGTGGTGACGGTGGATTTCGACCCGTCGTCAAAGACGCTCAAGACGACTGTGCCGATGGGCTGCCAGTGGGAGACACCATCGCCGACTCGTGCCATTCGCCAGACTTCCCATAAGCATTAAGGCCATTCTTTCATCATTTTTTTGATCTTTAGGGTTGTTTTTTTCTCTTTTTATCCGTTATATCATAAAAGACTCTACTGTCACATGAAATCCCATCTCCAAATGATGTTGGATAAAAAGGAATTTGAGAGACTCTATACAGCCAACTACATGGCTATGATAAGGTATGCGCGCACGCTGCTTCACGATGAGGATGAAAGCAGGGATGCGGTGGCCGATGTGATGCTTCGAGTTTACACAAAAGGTATTCCAGACCAATATGTACCTTCGAAATACCTCTTGGCTTGTGTGAGAAACAAATGCCTGGATATCTTGCGTCAGATGTCAATAAGACAAAAAGTGGAGAGAATGCTGCCTGTCGAGGATACGATGATTCCCGCTGAAACAGATGAACGGCAAAACATCTATTCTCTTATCATGCAGGTGATGGAAAACGATTTCACACCACAAACGAAGAATGTGTTCAAAATGAGATTTGACCAACGGTTGTCCTATCAGGAAATAGCCGATCAACTTCATATCAGCAAAGCCGCTGTCTATAAACACTTGGCGAAAGCCATTTCTTTACTGAAATCAGCCATACCCACGACTTAATCCTCACCAATATGACCGACAAGTTACAACAATTACTGGAGATTACCGATGCTCCGTATGAGTTTTCGGAAAAACAGATACAAGAGACGCTCGAAGATGATGACATGAGAGCCTCTTATGCGGTGATGGTGCTGGCGGCACAGGCTTTTGATGCGGCCAGAGTGACTGAACGGCAAAATGACGGGCAAGGGTTCGGCCAAGGGATTGAACAAGACGAAAGACAAACTGTCGAGGAAAACCTCGCCACAACCATCGCTTTGGGAAACAGACGGAAACTTTGGCGTAAAGTGGCGATTTTCATCGGCGTTTTCCTTATATCAGGACTTGCTGTCGCAGCATTCCTGCCGATGGGTAAAACAAAACCGGCAGAGGAAAAACCGGCAGTGGTCACAACGAATGAAACGGCATCACAAACCGAGACGCCAATCCAGCAAAAAGAATTGGTGGAATCTAAGACTCTTCCCAATCCTGTCGTTGTCTTTCAGGACGAGACTTTGGAAAATATCATGCGGGCAGTGGGAGAAGAATACAACGTCACACCTGTCTTTAAAAATGAGCAAAAGCGACATGTACGACTGCACCTGAAATGGAACCGTGAAGCTGGTCTTGACATATTCCTACAGCGTATTTCACAATTCCAGCAGTTTAACGTCTCTGCTACGCCCACCACCATCATCATCGAATAATCATTTGGCAAGTGCCTTGCCTTCTCTGATAATCATCAAGAAATGAAACAGCTCATCATACTTCTCCTCATCGTCATCCTGCCTCTTACCGTTATGCAGGGACAGACCGTGAGTCACGATTTCGAGGATGTCTCTCTTTCGGAAGCTCTCCTCGCATTGGACAACGACTGCGACACCATCACCGTCAATTTCGTCTATGACGACTTGGAGGATTTCCGGGTCACCACCCAGGTACGGGAGTCCACTATTCAGCAAGCTGTCAGCCAGGTGTGCGGTTATTATCCCATGCGGATCACCGTCCTCAATACCGACATCTTTGTGGAATGCACACAGCGCGACTCGGTGCGATTCATCGGTCAGGTATTGGATGCAAAGCATGTCCCCGTGCGTTTTGCCAATGTCACTTTGCTGTCTGTCAATGCCAGGGATACTCTCAATCAAGGGGTGACC
This sequence comes from uncultured Prevotellaceae bacterium, assembly GCA_902803455.1. Lineage (GTDB taxonomy): Bacteria > Bacteroidota > Bacteroidia > Bacteroidales > Bacteroidaceae > Prevotella. Next base: position 795 of record CADCQC010000488.1, on the reverse strand, counting down.
AATGATGATGGCTATTTCGTCATACCGTGCTCCACGTCGAAGGCTATTGTCCGCATCACACATGTGAGTTACGCTGATTTTGAGAAAACTTGCCAGAATGGCGATGTCGGTGTGGTCTCGCTCACCGTGGCCAATCACAAACTCAAACCAGCGGAAGCCATAGGCTCTCTTGCCGATACAAAGGTGACCAAACGCAGCTATCATTCCTTGTGGAGACAGGCTTATAAGTATGCCACCAAGCAATTGCCGCGCTCACAAATGGGGGTGATGGACCAGATCATGGTGAAAGCCAGACATGAGTCCAACTATGGACAACTGCTCGCTGCTGAAATGATGAAGGCTTCATTGATGGGCGAGCTCTCTCCTGATTCCATACCGGGAGAGATCAACAACTTGGTAGAAGAGGAGCGATCGGCCAACACCTGGAACCCCACGCTGGCGGCTGTTTACCAGACGGTGCTGGCCAACGTGATGAAAATAGGTGACTACGACACCGAGGAGGCGGAGAAATACCGCAAGAAAGCCGTGGAGAACGTAAAACTGTTGGCGGCCAACAAGGCGGAGACTCTTCAACCGTTTGTCATAACTGGGTTGGACAGTGAGATCTTCGACAACGACCTGCTCTCTGTCATCGGCATCCAAACGGACAATTACCAGGTGATGCGCGATTATTATGCCAATACAGGAAACCGGCGGGCGGAAATGTATGCCGCATTCCGCATGGCACTACATGACAGCTGCGATGACAAAGGTGAGGTGAAGCCTGCAAACAGGAGAAGGTTGATTACCCAACTC
>CADCQC010000487.1 GCA_902803455.1 uncultured Prevotellaceae bacterium | reverse complement strand
TCTCTGTCTTTCCGCTTGAGGTCACCCCATGCAGCAATACGACCTGCTTTCTCATCATCTCCAAGAGAATGTGGTTATAAGCATCCTGCTGGATAGGATTCAACTGTTGCATACGTTCCGGGTGGGGCTCTCCACCTTGATTCAGCCTTCCCACCTCACGCTGGTAAAGTGTGAGAATACCTTTCCCCACCAATGTTTTGACCACTGATGTCCGACAATGAGTGTAGTTGACCAATTCATCCCGTGAGACCTCCACTACCTCCGGACACTTTGTACCAGAGATGTTTTCATAATTCGACAAGGCCAGATAATCCGCAAACACTTTCTGGGAAACAGAAGAACGTCCGAGCATGTCAAAAGCCACATGCAGGGCCTGTTCGCTTCTAAAAGCAGGAGAAAGCGTGACGCACGTCTCATATTTCGGATGATAGGAGTCGTCTTTCAATCCGGCAGGCAAGGCAGCATTATATACCTCACCCAAAGGTGACATATAATAATCAGCAATCCATTTCCACAATCTCAGTTGCACGTCCAGGAGTACGGGACGATCATCGGGAAGTGACATCACCTGTCTGGTCGGAAAAGACGGCTTTTTATCGTGCACCTGATCCACAATCCCATAATAAGTCTTTCCTTTGCCCAAGGGCACCACCACACGCATGCCAGCCACCACCTTTCCCAACAAGTCATCGGGCAAGGAATAAGTGAAGAGGCCCTCCAACGGGAGTGGCAGAATAACATCTACATACATGGTAAGCGGTCAATAAGAAGGTATAGATCCTATGGTTGGTATCAGAAATAGAGGGTCAAGGCAATCTGCCATGTATTCGTCTTGGCGTCGAATGATTTGAGTTGTTCTCTCACGCCCTCAAACGTCACATCAGCCGTTTTTCCGCTGGTGAAATTATAATTGACAGAGAGTTGTGTCCGTTGCAAGAAGGTGACTCCTGCACCTATATCCACGCTCATAGTGGAATCTTTGAATCGCCATTCGCGAGCCGTATCCAGCACCTTTTCCTTGTCGTTGAGATTGAAGCCAAACTGAGGCCCCGCAAAGACGAAGCAACTGACAGGCCAATTGCTGAAAAAATCGAATCTCAGATGAAGCGGTACGGAGACGGTCTTGATCAGCAGGTCTGTTTCCGGTTCAGTCACGTTAACCTTTCTTTGGTCATAAAGCACCGCTGTCTCCACCCCCAGGCCGATCAAGGGCAAGCGGAGATGTATGATCGGTCCCACGAAAAACCCATTTCCGCTTCCCACCGACAAGGCTTCTTTGTCGACGGATACATTCGTCACGTTCATTCCCCCTCTGATGCCCAATTTGAGTGGAAAGTCTGCCGAAACCGTCAATGGCAGGAATACGGCAAGCAACGTCAGAAGGAAGGATTTCCTCATAAAAAAGAAGGCTTAGTGTCGTTGTCTTCTTACCGACACGCGAGCTGGCGTGACAGCGGAAGAGGTGGACTTGGAGCGCTTACGCGATACTTTCTCTTCCTTATCTTCATCCGACTGAGAAGAGCGCCGGTTTTTCTTGACCTTTTTTGTTTTGGTGTCAGCCTCTTTCTTGGCGATGCTGTCGAGAGAATCTCTCTTGGCTTTATCACCAAAAATATTGTTTTCGAAGTCAAGCAGTTCCTTTTCGATGCGGTTTTGCTCCTTTACCATGGCCGAGTCATCAGGACAATATTGTGCCAGCGTGCGTCCCAGCATGTTGGTGGTTTTATAGATCTTACCCTTATACCGGTTCATCGTGAAAAAGTCGTCAATGCTCATCATGGCCGCATTATTGAGGTTGCTGGTCATGATCATCTGTTTGCTGAGGAAGGGAGCGACATCGTCATATTTCACCCAGAACAGCGGATATTTGGTTGCTCCGTCGCCAAAATCATCCTCACGCATCATGATAGGACAGAGTGCGAGCACCTTTCTGTGAAAGGTTGAAGTGCCCTGGTCATAATAGGCGCTTTCCTTGATATAATAGCTCTTGACCTCTCGGGATGGAATGTCGCTGTTGTCGACCCTCACCTTTCCGTCTGTCCTTTCATAATAGATATGATAATTGTCAAGGAAGGCCTTTCTATTGACGACAGCCGCCTCGTTGAACACCTCATTTCCGTCGAGCCTATACTCATACACCTTCACATTCCCGCTCATCATGAGTTTGAAGAGATAGGTGAAGAGGTTCATCTGCGTGCCCATGGGTTCCACAGGATAATAAAGTCCGGCATTGGCATCATCCTCGAGGCTCATCTCCCTGTAGATGTCACGTCGCCACACCACATCTTCCGACATGGTTTCTGAGGTAGGGAATCCTATTCTTGCCCTTGTCGTGATATTGTTGGCGTTCGACTTCTGTGCTTGTTGTGCCTGTTGGTTGCGTCGTGCCTGAGGCTGCGCCATAGCGCCCTGCACCATGCAAACCACGAGCAATAAGGTCAATATGCGTCTCATTTTCTGAAAACTTCTGTTCGACAATAGTTTTTAATTCACGATGACTTCCATGGCCTGCGGCAATTTTCTGGTGATGCCGTCGGGTCCTGAAGCTGTCACGTTGGTGATATAGAAGCGCTTGTTGCGTGATAATTTTCTAAAGGCATCCTTCTGTCGCTCAGTGAAGGCGGCTCCTGCTGAGGCCATAGGCACAGCATTACCCATATTGTCATAGAACACGGTCTCGAAACTCAGCACTTTGAACTCAATGTCGAGCAGACCGTCATCGATGGCAGCCCTGAGATTGTTGACGCTCATGAGTGAGGCCTTTTGCAATCTACCCCCCTTGAATCGGTCGGTACCCATAGCGATATATGCGGTCGGATCGGGCAGTTTGCGCACATGAAAAGTAGCGGACCCCATGGTGCGGGAGGTGCCTTTATCCGTTCCTGTGACGGTAAAGGTGACGTCCTGTCCTACGGCAGAAGGTACGGCGATATAGTGTCCGTTCCCCTGTGAGGTGAGTGTTCCGCCACTCATGGAAAGTGAGACCGAGTTTTGGGGTATTCCCGAGCAACTGACGCTGATGGGGTTTTGGAAACCAGCATAGAGCACATTCATCAGGTCAGCAGCGACTGTTGCGCCAGAAGGGGGTGAGATAACGTTGTATTTTTGCTTGAAATCTCTGCGGATCACTTCCCCATCGGCATTTCTCATCAGGATATATCCGCCAAAGGTATGTTCTCCCACGCCACCGGCTGTAAAGGAATAGGTACCATTGCTGGTATTGATCCTTGTACCGTTGACAAAGATCTCCGGTTGTTGGGTGGTGTCCACGGCGGCCATGATGATGTTGGCCGTGAGCCGTTCTCCTGGATAGAGGGTGGTTTTATCAGGCACCACGAAAGCATTGAGTTTGTTGACTCGGATATCTTTGATGCCCACATTGGCCACCAACGAGTGAAGCACCTCTCCCTCCGCATATCTGATATCACTCTGCAGTTTGGAGAGCAGTGTTACGGCAGCTGCGACAGGCATATCCTCAAACATATATTCCTGCCAGTTCTTCCCCAGGGTGTTTTCGTTTTTCGGCACGTCGGTAGCGAGGTTGCTGGCGATGATCTCTCTCTGTCTGGGGTCGTTGACCATTTTGAGGATACGCTCCCTATAGGAACAGACAGCATCATAGAGCTTTTTTCCTTTTCCCGAGCCAGGAGCGAGCATCACCTGTGTGGCAGCCTCCAGGTCTTCCTTGTTGCGGATATTTGAAAGCGAGCCCTCCGGTCCGTCGGCTTCGCGCACGATGGCCTCTTTGAGTTCCTGAGCCAAATTGTAAAGAGAGTCGCTCATGTCTTTCACACCTCTTGCCTTCTCAAACCACTCCCTTACTTTGGCCGGGTTGGTTTTCATCTGCTCATCGAGGTCAGCCATCATAGCCAGATTTTCCTTTGAGGAGTTGGCCGTGGTGCGCTTGAGGCTCTCTTCCACAATAGAGAATCCGTCAAGCACCTCAGTGGAGATGTTGAGTGCAAGCATAGCCATCAAGACGACATACATCAGGTTGATCATCTTTTGGCGAGGTGAGACTGGTCTTTTCTTTATAGCCATTCTATCAATATTTCACAGACTACATGTCATTTCACCAACTACATGTTGATGCCCGTAGGTTGCGTGGGCGTAGCCCCTCTCATGTTGACCGTCATGGCCTCGATCATACGGGCGTAAATCTGGTTGAGTTGTTCTATCTGCTGTGCGAGTTTTCTCGACTGTTCATTAATCTGGTCAATGGTACCAATCTGCTGGCTGGCGCCTTTGAGTTGCATCTCATATACCTTGCAGATGCCGGTAAGCGTACGATTCAGGTTTTCCATTTCCTCAGAGTCGCGGGTCAGTCTGACACTTTGTTCATTGACTTTTCCTAACATCTCTGTGAGGTTTTTCAACTCTTCCACATATTTCTCGGTAGCTTCCGCCATTTCCGGCGATACCTGTTGCTGTTGTCCTACCCAAGCGGTTGACATACCGCCAGGAATCACTTGTGGGTTGGTGGCCACGCCTTCCATGTTGCCTTCAGCAGGAATGGCTCCTTCCACGCCAACAGCTTCGCCATCTCCAATGACTCCGCCACCGCCACCGATGACTCCGCCGCCACCGCCGATGATGATGGTACCGCCACTGCCACCGGCAGCAGAGGTTCCTTCTGTGCCATCACCGATGAAGCCACCTTCACCATTGCCGACGACCACACCGCCGCCACCGCCACCGACGATGACACCACCGGGGATTCCACCACCGCTGCCATAGGCAGCTGCTGTCTGTCCTTGGCCTTCGGCAGCCGGGATGATCACCTCACCATTGTCGCCTTGTGCTGCCAGTGCTTCATCTTCTGTGAGGTGTGTCTTCAGGTCCATACCGTCGGTGGTTTTATCAAAGGGACGGTCAAATGCGGAGATGAAGAACACGAACACCTCAGTACCCATACCAATAAACAGCATGAGGTTTGCTCCCGGCAAGTGAGTCAGTTTGAAAAGAGTACCTGCGATCACGATAGAAGCACCCCAACTGTAGGCATAGTTAAGGAATGTCTGTCCAGGCACGCTATCCATCCATTTCTGGAGGATATAGACAATATTGAATTTGCTGTACTTTGTCATGTTATTTCTTATTGGCTTTTTGTTTCACACTCGATGAGGTGGCGATGCTTCTCACGCATCTGAATCCGATGTACGAACGCGGTTGGTTTTGGTATTCCCATGTTCGCCATGCCGAGCGAATATACGACTCTGGGTCTTTCCAGGATCCTCCTCTGACACTTTTCTTTTTCAGCCGGTAAGGATCTTCTTTCGCCGCTTTATATTCCAATTGTGGATTGAGGTCATTCATCGCATCTACTCCCGCTTCGGTGTAAATCGTGCTTGTCCATTCTGCCACATTTCCGGCCATATCATAGAGGCCGTTGCTGTTGGTGGAATAGATGCCTACCCGACTGGTGATCAGATTGCCGTCTTTGGTATAATTACCTTTGTCGGGTTTGAAATTGGCATAGAAACAGCCATCACCGCTTTTCAC
>CADCQC010000486.1 GCA_902803455.1 uncultured Prevotellaceae bacterium | reverse complement strand
ATGCCCGCTATCTTGAAGGGTGTCATGGAGCGTATGGAGCAGGGACCGCTGACTGGTAGTTATGCGCGCGACGTACGTGTTATCGTCTATGATGGTAAGATGCACCCGGTTGACTCCAACGAGCTTTCATTTATGCTCGCTGCACGTAATGCCTTCTCAAAGGCTTTCAAGGATGCTGGTCCTAAAGTGTTGGAGCCTATCTATGACCTGGAGGTCCTCGTGCCTGCCGACTATATGGGTGATGTCATGGGTGACCTGCAAGGACGCCGTGCTATCATTATGGGTATGGATAGCGAGGCTGGTTATCAGAAACTGAACGCTAAGATTCCTATCAAGGAACTGGCTAACTACAGTATAGCACTGAGTTCGCTTACAGGTGGACGGGCTTCCTTCACCACTTCGTTCGCAAGCTATGAACTCGTGCCCAACGATATCCAGCAGGCTCTTATCAAACAGCATGAGGCTGAACTGGCTGAGGAAGATTAATCCTTTTTTGATCGCAACAATAGATCGCAACAATAATTTAAGAGGGATGTCCGATTGGGCATCCCTCTTGAATTTATTAGTCGTTATAGCAGATTGGTCACTGCTGTAACGTTGATTTATGAGTTATACTCCTGCCAACTCTTGATCTGGATGTCTTTCTCTTCCATGGAGACAAAAGCCATCACAAATGCTTTGGCAAGACGCACATTGGTCATCAATGGAATATTGTGGTCGATGGCGGCGCGGCGGATACGGTAACCGTTGGTCAACTCTCGTTTCGTGTTGTTCTTGGGAACGTTGATGATTAGGGCAAAACGGTGGGCGGCGATCAGGTCCATCACGTTGTTGTCGCCTTCCTCATCCGGCCATGCTACTGCAGTGGCATGCACACCATTGTCATTCAAGAATTTGGCTGTGCCGGCGGTAGCATAGATCTGATAGCCGTTCTGATCGAGAAGACGGGCTGGATCAAGCATGTCGACCTTTCCTTTCACACCACCAGAACTCATCAGTATCGCGGGATGCTCCGAACGAACGGGCAAACGGTAGCCGGTGGCAATCAAGGCGTTCAGCAAGGCTTCCTCCATCGAGTCGCCGAGACAGCCTACCTCACCTGTCGATGACATGTCAACACCCAACACGGGGTCGGCATTCTGAAGACGGGCAAAGGAGAATTGACTGGCCTTCACACCGATACGGTCGATGTCAAACTCTGAGCTGTCGGGCTTCGTGTATGGCACGTCGAGCATGATCTTCGTGGCGGTCTCAATAAAGTTGCGCTTCAAAATCTTTGACACGAAGGGGAATGAACGTGAGGCTCGTAAATTACATTCAATCACTTTCACCTCTCTGTTCTTGGCCAGATATTGAATGTTAAATGGACCACTGATGTTCAGTTCCTTAGCTATCTTGCGGGATATCTTCTTAATCTGACGGATCGTGGAGAAATAGATGTTCTGGGCGGGGAACACCATCGTTGCGTCACCTGAGTGGACACCTGCATACTCAATATGCTCGCTGATGGCATATTCCACAATCTCACCCTTGTCGGCCACGGCATCAAACTCGATTTCCTTGGTCTCCTGCATAAACTGGCTCACCACTACCGGATATTCCTTCGACACCTCAGTGGCTTTACTGAGGAAGCGGGCCAGTTCTTCATCGTCATAGCAAACATTCATGGCGGCTCCGCTCAACACATAGGAGGGACGCACAAGTACTGGATAACCTACGTGATTGACAAATTCCTTGATATCCTCAAAGGAGGTCAGTGCACGCCAGGCGGGTTGGTCTACTCCAAGCTTGTCGAGCATCGCTGAGAATTTGTCTCGGTTCTCTGCGCGGTCAATATTCACCGGACTGGTGCCAAGAATGGGCACGCCCTGGCGATGGAGCTTCATGGCAAGGTTATTGGGTATCTGACCGCCCATGCTCACAATCACACCGCGTGGCTGTTCCAGTTCGATCACATCGAGCACACGTTCCAACGACAACTCATCGAAATAGAGCCTGTCGCACATGTCATAATCGGTAGATACAGTCTCGGGATTGTAGTTGATCATGATGGACTTGTAACCCAACTTGCGGGCGGTGTTGATGGCATTGACCGAACACCAGTCGAATTCCACACTCGAACCGATACGGTAGGCGCCACTGCCCATGACCACTACGGATTTCTCGTTCTTATAATAAGGAATATCGTGAATCGGTGGGGTGTTGTAGGTGAAATAGAGATAGTTGGTCAGTTCGGGATGCTCACTGGCTACCGTGTTGATACGCTTCACTGCTGGCAAAATACCGCGTGACTGACGGTTCTTGCGCACAGCGAGATTTTCTTTCTCCATGTTACCATGGGTGGGCTTCAGCACAAAACGGGCTATCTGGAAATCGCTGAAACCGGCTGCCTTCACTTCCTGCAGGAAATCATCACTCAGGTCTTCCAACTTGTTGTAGGTGAGCAATTGGTTCTTCAGGTCTACAATGCGTTTCAGGCGGGAGATAAACCATTTGTCTATCTTGGTCAGCTCCTCTATACGATCTACCGTATAACCTTCCTCAAGGGCTTGGGCTATGGCAAAAATACGTAAATCTGTGGGGTTGGCAAGGGAGTCTTCCAGATTCTCAAATTTGGTGTGGTCATTGCCCACAAAACCATGCATTCCTTGACCGATCATACGGAGACCTTTCTGGATCATTTCCTCAAAGGTGCGGCCAATACTCATAATCTCACCAACGGATTTCATGGATGAGCCGATCTGACGGCTGACACCGGCAAACTTGGTCAGGTCCCAACGGGGTATCTTACAGATCATGTAGTCAAGGCTCGGGGCTTCATAAGCGGAGTTGGGCGTTCCCATTTCTCCAATTTGATCCAGTGTGTAGCCCAAAGCGATTTTTGCGGCAACAAATGCCAAGGGATAACCTGTGGCCTTTGATGCAAGGGCGGAGGAGCGCGACAGACGCGCATTGATCTCTATAATACGGTAGTCGTTGGTCTCAGCATTGAAGGCAAACTGAATGTTGCACTCACCCACGATTCCAAGATGTTTCACACAACGGATGGACAGCTCCTGAAGCATGCTCACTTGGGATTCGCTGAGTGAACAGGTGGGGGCTACCACAATCGACTCGCCGGTATGAATGCCAAGGGGATCGAAGTTCTCCATAGAGGCTACGGTGAAACAACGGTCTTTGGCATCACGGATGACTTCAAATTCTATCTCTTTCCAACCTTTCAGACTCTCTTCTACCAATATCTGGGGAGCGAAAGTGAAAGCGCTTTCTGCAATTTCCTTGAAACTGTCCTCATTATTGCATAGACCGGAACCAAGACCGCCAAGGGCGTAGGCGGAGCGGATCATGATGGGGAATCCGATCTCGCGGGCGGCTGATAGGGCGTCTTCCATGTTTTCTACTGCATGGCTCACTGGGGTCTTCAGATCTACTTCGTTGAGCTTACGGACAAAGAGGTCACGGTCTTCGGTATTCATGATGGCTTCAACGCTCGTGCCGAGCACTTCTACACCATATTCTTTCAAAGTACCGTTCAGATAAAGCTCTGTTCCACAGTTGAGCGCTGTTTGCCCACCAAACGCAAGAAGAATGCCGTCGGGACGTTCTTTCTTGATGATTTCTGTGACAAAATGGGGCGTCACAGGCTGAAAGTACACTACGTCAGCGATTCCTTCACTCGTCTGGATGGTCGCAATGTTAGGATTCACAAGCACGCTGGAGATGCCTTCCTCGCGGAGCGCTTTGAGGGCCTGAGAACCGGAGTAGTCAAATTCACCGGCTTGACCTATCTTCAGCGCACCACTTCCGAGAACTAAAACTTTGGATAGTTTCTTCATTTTTGATGGATATTGATGCAAAAAAATTGACTCGTTTCCTTTGGGGTGCAAAATTACACAAAAATCTGCATATAAGAATCATTTTGTTATTATTTTGAGTACTTTTATGCAAAAAAATATTTATGTGACGCCTTTTCTGATTGATTTGTCAACTTAATTTCAGAGTGAATCTACCAAGTGGGACATGCCCTTTTACTGTATGTGGATGACTAATAGTTCTTACGAGAGAAAAAAATGTTAAAAAAATGACATATTTCTACTCACGGTTGATATTTTTATTATATTTGCAATCACATAATAAGAAATATCACGCTTGATAAATCAGACGAATCTATATCACTATTTTTTGTTAACATCAAAACAACCGTATTATGAAGAAAAAATTTATTTGCACTGTCTGTGGTTATATTCATGAAGGTACAGAACCACCTGAGAGATGTCCTATCTGTAAAGCACCTGCTTCAAAATTCAATGAGGTGGTAGAAGGAGACGAACAGCCGTTTGCTACTGTTCACGAACTGGGGGCTGCCAGAAAAGAAGGAGCTGACGAGGAGATGATCAAGGACCTGCTCAATCACTTCAATGGGGAGTGTGGAGAGGTCGGCATGTATCTGGCTATGAGCCGTCAGGCCGATAGAGAGGGGTATCCCGAGGTGGCTGAGGCTTTCAAGAGATATGCTTTTGAGGAGGCTGAGCATGCTGCCAAATTTGCTGAACTCCTGGGAGATGTCTTAGGCGACACCAAGAGCAATCTTGAGGCACGTATCGCTGCTGAGAGAGGAGCTTGTGAGGACAAGTTCCGTATCGCAAGAAATGCCAAAAAAGCCAATATGGATGCTACTCACGACACCGTGCATGAGATGGCAAAGGACGAGGCACGCCATTGCGCAGGATTTGAAGGACTTTATAAGCGACTCTTCAAGAAATAAGCCTTTGATAACAATAAAAAAGGTGCTCTTCAAAATGGAGAGCACCTTTTTTATGGATTTAAGTGGATAATGATTTATGCTTCGATAGCGGCTACGCCTGGAAGCACTTTGCCTTCGATAGCCTCGAGCAATGCACCACCACCAGTGGAGATATAGCTCACCTGGTCGGCCATACCGAACTTATTGATACAGGCTACGCTGTCGCCACCGCCAATCAGAGAGAAGGCACCATTGGCTGTTGCCTCGGCAATGGCGTCGGCAATAGCCTTGGAACCACCAATGAAATTGTCGAACTCAAACACACCAGCAGGACCGTTCCAAAGAATGGTCTTGGCATCCTTGATGGCAGCGGCGAAGGCTTTCCTGGTCTCT
>CADCQC010000485.1 GCA_902803455.1 uncultured Prevotellaceae bacterium | reverse complement strand
GCACACTGATGGTGATGTTGGGAGAGTCGATGAACTTATAGGTGAAAATGCGCCAGGTCAGTTCCGTCAGGTTGAACACGGAGGCGGCCCAATAGATGGCTAGAAGTATCGACATTACACCTAGTGTAGGCAGCAGCACACTGTAGAGCAGGTCGTATTTCCATGACTCCGTGATGGGCTTGTCTTCCAAATGATGGCGCTGACCCCAATTCTTGATCCAGGAGCGAAGGCAGGTGATGGTGAGGATGCAAGTGAGTTGCATGATCCACCAGATGAGCAATTGGACGCTGAGCAATGTGAAACCTATCCAAGAGCAAACAACGGAGGCGACAAAGACAATGGCGGAGATGTAGGTGTAGAAAACGTCCAACTGAGGGATGTTGTGATTGTGACGGGCCACAACCCACCATTGCCAAATGGCGCAGCAGAGAAGGATGGGGGGGAGGATGAGGTTGACCAACTCGTTGGGGACGAGGATGATGCGGAACGCGATGATGATGAAACCTATGGCTATCAGTGGAGCGTAGATGCGTAGGGCGCTCATGATCTGGTCTGAACCCACACGCAGCAGAAGGGAGACGAGGATGACGCCCAGCAACCAGGCATACTGTGTGAGAAGGCCGCTCGCCATGATGAAGAAATTCTGATTCCAGAATATGCGGATGATCTGGAGCGCTATGGCGAAGATGATGACGGTGGTGGCCATGATGATGACCGAACGCTTGTTGCCCATGCTGTCGCTGCCAAAGCGTTTCCTCACGATGCGAGTGCCGATGAAACTGATGCACATCGCGGCGAAGGCGAATATGCCCATCGTGATGAACAAGCCGATGATCATGCGGCTGTCCCACTGTGATTTCACCTTGTTCGACGATGGAACGTATTTTTCTACAACGGTCTCTTTCGTCTTGGATAAACGGGAACGGAAATTAGACAGGATGGTGAGGTAGTTGTCGCCGCCGTTGACGAAGATGTTGTTCTGTATCTCGTTGTAACGGGTGTTGGCGTAACTGTTCATACGCTCCAAACGTTCTTCCGTTGCTTTGTAGATGTCGATGTATTCGCTCATGCTCTGACGGTTCTCCTTCAGCATGCGGCTGATGCATACCGTCAGGGTGAGGCAGACGTTGCGGTCCACCTGCATCTGCTCGGATAGCGTGCGTGTGGACATCTTGTTGAGGCTCGTCTTCAAACTGTCGTAACGGGCTATCTCTGTGTCGATGTTCTCGATGCTCAAGCGGAAAGGCTGTATCTTACGATGGTAGTCCTTGTACAACTGGGTCACCTCGTTGCACGCATAGGTCAAGTCGAAGACGTAGTCGTTCTTCTGAGAGTAAATCATCAGCGCATTCTGGTCGCAACGACGAGATATCGCTATCAGTTCCATTATCACTTGGTCGCGATATTGCTTGTGGCTCTTTGCCTCGTTCTGGAGGTCTTTGTAATGGGAGACCAACTCTTCACGCAACAATGAGAGGGTCTCCTCCAAGTCCTTCTCCTTCAACACGGCATGGCCGGGGAGGGCGGACAGCAGCAATGGCAGCAATAGAAATAAGATTTTCTTCTTCATCGAGTGACCTTTATTCAATTAACATTCCAATCTTTTCCACATCTTGCATGCAAAGGTACGAAAATTTCAATGAAATGAGCAAGAATGGTTCTTGTTTCTTTCTGCGAACCCGAGAAATTTGTCCTATAAGCTTGAGGTAAAAGTAAGCATGCTGCCATTGAGCCACTTAAACCCATCGAACCTTTTTTCCCAATTTGTTCTTGACATTCTTGCAAAAAAAAAAAAAAAAACATACTTTTGCAATCTAAACAAAAAACATGCTTTCTACCATGACATTGATAGCTGATAGCGGAAGTACGAAGACCGACTGGTGCCTGGCACGGGGCGGCGAGGTGGTGGCGAGAATGGCCACTCAGGGCATCAACCCTTTTTATCAGAGTGACGAGGAAATCACACGAATCTTGCAAGACGAACTGATGAGCCAGTGGCCGGAGGCGGTGGAGGACGCACACGACGTGTTCTTCTATGGTGCCGGTGTGAGGCCGGAAATGGCTGCGAGGATGAAACGACTGGTTGGTGATACCACGCGGGCGGCATATGTGGAGGCTCATGGAGACCTCCTGGGGGCGGCAAGGGCCCTCTTCGGAAAGAATGAGGGAATTGCTTGCATCCTTGGTACTGGGGCAAATTC
>CADCQC010000484.1 GCA_902803455.1 uncultured Prevotellaceae bacterium | reverse complement strand
GGCTCCGGGAGAGGGTATCACGGTCTATGGGGATGGCGTGTCTTTCTCTGGCTCTTCCAATATCATCGTGAGACACATGCGCTTCCGTATGGGAAAAGGCGGTTCGTCAGGAAAAGACTGTGCCGGTATCTCCAATGGCACCAATATGATTTTCGACCATTGCTCTTTTGCATGGGGACTCGATGAGGTGTTCTCCATTAATCCCGATGGAAAGGGCGACTTGCACAATGTCACGCTGATGAACTGCGTGTTCGGACAGGGATTGCTGACCCACTCCGCTGGCGGGTTGATCCAGGCCGACAGTATCACACTCTACCGTAACTTCTATTGCGACAACGCTACTCGCAACAACAAAGTGAAAGGCGCTCACCAGTATGTCAACAATATTGTTTACAACTGGAAAAATGGTTGCTACCTCATGGGCGGTGATTCGCAAGGAAAGAGTTTTGCCAATACACAGGGTAACCTTTTCATTAACGGACCCGCTGGAGGCGGCAATGCATGCACGTCGGGAAACAGCGACTTCAATATCTATGCCGCAGACAACTGGCAGGACAAGAACAGGGACGGACAACTGAATCCATACGAGATTCCACGTAGCGAGTATGGAGGAGGGCCGACGTTCAAAGAACAACCCTATCCTTATCCTGCACTTGATATCGTATCTGGCAGTACACTCTTCGATGACCTGTTGCCCGTGGTGGGCGCGTCGTTGCCTTATCGCGACTATGTCGATTGCTATATGGTGGATGAATGCCGGTCTTTGGGAAATGACGGCGTGATTATCTCCACTGAGGATGTTCTGCCTTTCGGCAAGCCTTCTACATGGAAGGTGTGGGCTGGCAACACCCGGGTGGATACCGATGGTGATGGTATGCCCGATGAATGGGAGAAGGCCAATGGCACTGATCCTACCAAAAACGATGCGATGACCAAGGCCGACAATGGTTATGCGAATATCGAGAACTATATCAATAGCATCTCTGCTGAGAATGTCGATGCATTCCTCCGTGCTCCGCAGATTTTGGAGCAGACTGACGCCTCACCGACGTCCATCTCCATCGGATGGCGTGACTGGACTGTCGGCGAAGAGGGCTTCATCGTAGAAATCGGTCAGGACGGCGCCTTTACGGAGGTGGCTCGCACGGCTGCAGATGTCACGTCGTTTGTCATCAACAAAGATCTCCAACCTGGTGCTGTCTATCAAGTGCGCGTATGCGCTTTCAAGGGGGAGGAAAAATCTTCATATGCCACGACAGAGATGAAAACCTCTCTGGAAGAGACGGAACTGGTCGATGTCGACCAGTTCTCACCCGACTACACCTGGAAGGGGGGTAACGGCTCTTGGGACACCTCCTCCGAGGCATGGCAGGAAGGGGTTTATCAGGATGGTGCCAAGGTGCTCTTCCCAATGGATGAGGATGCGACAATCAGTCTGAATACCACGGTGTCTCCTGCTGCTATCGTGGTGAAAGGGGATGCCGCGCTGACTATCTCTGGTACAGGGAAAATCAGTGGCGAAGGTTCGCTCAACAAAGCCGGAAAAGGCACGTTGACCTTGATGACAGACAACGACTATACGGGAGCTACTGTCAACAGAGGAGGAGAGGTGTCATTTGCCTCACTGAAGAATGGCGGACAGCCGAGCAGCATCGGAGCAAGTCTCGACTATGCGCAACACTGGGTGTGGTATGGTGGTACCTGGCGCTATACGGGGGCTACGACGACCACCAACCGCAGCGCGATGATTTATAAGGATACGGAACTGAATATCGACAATCAGGGCACCACCATCAATATGAATGGAAAAATGGAGGGACAAGGAGGTCTTATCCTCGATGGAAAAGGCACGCTGCAACCTTCCACAAAAGATTTCTTCTCTTACTCAGGTCCGACCATCGTGAGAGGGGGTATCCTCAAACTCAATGGTGTGTCGAAGATGTGGAGTGATAAGATGTGTAACTTAGGCTCATCCTCCAAACTGGTGCTCGCTGGTGGGGAGTTCCGCACACAGGACTCCAATGACACATATGCCACGTATGACTTCCCGATAGAGGTCGTTGCTGATACTTATTCCAAGGTGTATTTCTGCCGCAACTGTTCGATCAAGAGTAATGTGACGGGCACAGGTACTGTGGAATGGGAATCCAATTGGGTGCGTGAGTATATCAATGGTGACTGGAGAGATTTCTATGGCACATTGGTGGCCCGTGGTACAGGAACCTCGAGCAATGGTTCGCAGCTGATGCTTAACAACAGCAGTTACAGGGGAATGCCCAACAATACCATCACGCTCAAAGGGAATATCCGTGTCATCTATTGGGGCACTAACGGTGAACTATACCTCGGCGGATTGAGCGGTGACGCCAGTTCTTTCCTCAGCGGCTCAAGCAAAAACACGGCAGGACATGTGATGACATGGCATGTCGGTGGGGCTGGTACCGACGAGACCTTTGATGGGGTTATCGACAACTGTGCCAGCAGCACGGCTTCCAAATATGATGGAACGACCAACATCATCAAAGAGGGATCTGGCATTTGGCGACTCACAGGCACCAATATCTATAAAGGATACACCACGGTGAATGGGGGAAAACTGATCGTCAACGGAAAGAACAACGGTACCGGTGCCGTGACGGTGAACGAAGAGGCTGTCTTGGGCGGAAAAGGGTCCATCGCCGGTGCGGTTACCATCAAGTCGGGTGCCTCTATCGTCCCTGGTGACGACAACGTGGAAGGGGCTCGCCTGACGATTGGCGGAACGCTGACCGTGGCCGAGGGTGGTATCGTCAGCATACCGGCCAACGCTTCCACTTGCAATACACTCGCCGTGAAAGGCAATGTGGCTTTGGCCACTGGGGCCATTCTCAAAGTGGCTGACGGCAAACTGGAGGAGGCGCCTTATAACGCCACAGAATATAAGGTGCTTGATGTCACTGGTACCATCACTGGTACCTTCGCGGAAATCATTCCCGCCATTCCTGGAGATGGACAGACATGGGACTTGAGCCGACTCTATACAGAGGGCGTCATCAAGGTGGTAGGGGGCAAGGAGAATCCCAACGACAATCCCGACCCTGATCCTCACGGCGGAAAGGAAAAGAAAACGGCTTTGCTCACTTGGGGCAACATGTCTACCGACTCTTACGACAATAGTGGAGTCAACAATATGCTGGTGGGCGTGGTGGATGATGACGCGGAAGATTTCACCATGGTGCTGACCGGCAACCTGACAAAGGCATACAACGCCGCAGACAAAATTAATGTCGTCTACAACGGCAATACCATCTCCCGTACGACCATCAAATGCTCTAATGGCGCAGAGAATACCATCTTCCTGCCTAATAAGGCCAAGGCCACGAAAATCACCCTCTGGAGTTATACCAACGTCTCCACTCCCAACCGCACCAGTTATTGGGCGCATGTGGGGGGTGTCGACTATGCAGAGGAGCAGTCGGTCATCTTGCAGCCATCCAAGGATACCAGTTCACCTGTGGAAGTGAGTTTCGACCTCAACGATCTGGCTGAGTCGGTGGCTTTCCGCAATACAGGTGAACAGCAGTGCGTCATCATCGGTATCGAATATTATATCGATGACAAGACGGGTGTCACCTCCATTTCAGGAGGCACACCCTCAATGGTTGAGTATTATACGCTTTCGGGTGAACGGGTGAATACGCCGCATGATGGTATTTTCCTCATGCGTGTCACCCTCTCTGATGGCAGGGTAATGACCAAGAAAGTGGTTTTTTAACCTCGGATTCTGAAAGACCTTTGTCTTTGAAACCTATTTTTGTGGGTGCCTGTTCAGGCACCCACAAAAATTTTGTAGCATTTTCCATTCAGGTGCACGAGATACATTCCCGGGGGCACTTGAAGGGTAGTGTCTTCTTTGATAATCTCTTCGGTGATGGTACGGCCGTTGATGTCGGTGATGGTCAGCGGGGTAGCGTGGTCCACGCCTTCTATCTTGATGCCTCCCTGTGTGTGATAGACTTTGGCTTCATGGCCTGTTGTGGTTGCAGACAGACCATCGCTGAGCATCACGCGAAGTACACCATTGGTATAAAGGGTAGAGGTGTCCCATGCCAGACCGTCGCCAGGGGTATCGGG
>CADCQC010000483.1 GCA_902803455.1 uncultured Prevotellaceae bacterium | reverse complement strand
TCCTTGCTTCATTGTCCATCTTTCTCTGGATTGTTGGGGGAGTGGTTGCCCTCCTTGGTGGTTTGAGGCTTGCGCTTGTTGAATTGGTTCATCGTGATGTTCACACCCGACAAAACAAAGCTCTTGATGATCTCTATGCTGGTCGTGATGCTCGGCTGAAGAATCGCTTTCTCGTCATCATCAAAGTTTCCCAATACATAGTCAACCTGCATGCCACGGGGATAGTCGTTGCCGATGCCTACACGCAGACGGGCATATTGCTGGCCGATCAGTTGCTGGATGTGACCCAGACCGTTGTGTGTACCTGCACTGCCGCTGGCTTTCAATCGCAAGGCTCCCAACGGGAGCGAGAGATCATCGACCACCACCAACAGGCGCGACTCGTCGATGTTTTCCTTGTTGAGCCAGTAGCGCACGGCATTGCCGCTCAGGTTCATAAAGGTCGTTGGCTTCAGCAGAAACAATTTACGGCCACGGAGAGAGGTCTCCGCCACATAACCATAGCGGCGGTCGTCGAAAACAATATTGGACGCCTCAGCAAAGGCGTCCAATACCATATATCCTATATTGTGGCGGGTTTGGGCATATTCCATACCTGGATTGCCAAGGCCCACAATCAGATACTTGTCCATGAGGGGCGGTGATTACTCTGCGGCAGCGGTTTCATCTGCTGCTTCTGCTGCGGCATTCTTCGATGCGGCACGGGTCATCTTGATGGAGCAGACCACAACTTCCTTGCTGGTGACAATCTCAAGACCCTCGAAGCTCAACTGGCCAACCTTGATGCTCTTACCGATGCGAAGATTGGTGACGTCGATGTCAAGTTGCTCGGGAATCTGACGGAACGGAGCGCGAACCTCAATCTTACGGATAGATAGGTTCATGCGGCCACCATCGCGGATACCTTGAGCCAGACCGACGAGATGAACGGGAATGCCGATGCTGAGTGGCTTCTCCTCATTGATCTCGAAAAAGTCGATGTGAAGAATGGCATCAGTTGTGGGATGGAACTGGATCTCCTTCATCACTGCAGTGTGATGCTTGCCCTCTAAGTCAATGTTGACCACATAGATGTGGGGAGTGTAGACAAGTTTGCGAAGATCGGTAGCCAGAATGGCAAACGACATAGCGGATGGCTTGCCGTCAGCATCCTTTGCCTCACCATACAGGTTGCAAGGAACATAACCTTCTTTTCTCAGTGCCTTGGTGGCTTTCTTGCCAGTCGTGGCACGATTGATGCCTTTAACGTTGATTTCTTTCATGATGAATTTAAATTTGTGTTACTCTAAATTAAGTGAATTCTTTTGCTTAATTCGCCATCACACGAAGATTTTTCCGGTGTGCTAAAAAAGCGGTGCAAAGGTAAGCATTTATTTCCAAACAAAAAAAGTCATGTGAGAAAATTATTAAAATTCCCCATATTTTAATCGGTTTTCTTGCAAATGACGGGGAAATGATTTATTTTTGCATCATTGTTTAGTAAATCTTGAACACACATCACATAAATTTGAGTTCCTCAATATGATAAACAGGGAATTGATCAGAATTAAGGTCGTACAGTTAACCTATGCTTACTATCAAAACGGAGCCAATAATCTTAATAAGGCGGAAAATGAGTTGATATACAGCCTTTCCATGGCGTATTCTTTGTACAATTATCTGCTCATGCTCATTGTGGCTGTCTCCAAAGAAATGAGGCATAGGGTAGAGATTGCGACCACCAGGGCAGAGAGAGAAGGCGCACAGCCGCCCTCTCAGAAGTTTGCTGAAAACAGGTTTGCCAGACAATTGGAAGACAACCTGGTGTTGCTCGATTTCGCTGATGAGCAAAAACTTACTTGGAACAACGATATCGAGTTCGTTAGAAGATTATGTGGTATGATTGAGCAAAGTCAGATCTATCAGGAATACATGGCTGATGAGGAAGACTCTTACGAGGCTGACAGAGAGGTCTGGAGAAAACTATATCGGGCCATTATTCAAAATAACGAGGACCTCGATGCTATCTTGGAGGAGAAAAGCCTCTTCTGGAATGATGACAAAGAGGTCGTCGATACGTTTGTTCTCAAGACCATCAAAAGATTCGAACCTGCTAATGGCAAAAAACAGGAGCTGTTGCCCGAATACGATGACGAGGAGGATAAGGTCTTCGCTTGCAAGCTCTTCAGAGCTACCATCCTCAATGCTGACCAGTATCAGCGCTATATGAGTGATGCTTCCAGAAACTGGGATTTCTCACGTCTGGCTTATATGGATGTGGTGATCATGCAGATTGCCATCGCTGAGATGATGACTTTCCCCAATATTCCCATCAGCGTCACCATCAATGAATTTGTCGACTTGGCCAAACTCTACAGCACACCCAAGAGCGGAGGATATATCAATGGTATGCTCGACACCATCGCCCGTTATCTGATAGACTGTGGTGAATTGCACAAATTCATAGAGCCACCTAAACCAAGAAAGTTTTAATTATTAATAATCAACAAGACAAATGGACATGATTTATTTGGCTGCTCAGGCTGCTGGCTCTGGCGGCGGAGGAATGGAGATGCTGATCATGATGCTGGCTATCTTTGCCATCATGTGGTTCTTTATGATCAGACCCCAGCAGAAAAAGCAAAAAGAGATACGCAACTTCCAGAACTCGCTCGCAGAAGGTACAAAGGTCATCACAGGAGGTGGCATTTATGGCCAGGTGAAAAGGATTGACATCAGCAAGAATAGGGTAGAGGTGGAAATCGCAAGAGGTGTGGTCATCGAAGTGGACAAATCCTATGTCTTCGCTGATACATCGTCGCTTGATGCCGTGCAACCTGCCAAATAAGGGTGGATGAGAGGCCTGCAAAATCCATTGCCACAATATCTCAGGAACTTCTTTCTCTGGCTCAAGAGTAAGGAGTTTTTGATTTTTTTGTTTTTTTTCTTCGTCAGCGGTGTCTTCTGGATCCTGCTGGCCATCAAAGATACAAGAGACACCGAGATATTGATACCTGTCAGGGTCACCAAAGTGCCTAAAAATGTCTTTATCACCGATGGGGAATACGATACGCTCAAAGTCAGCGTACGCGACAATGGATATATCCTTATAGGCTATAAGCTCGACAGGATCAATGATGTGGAGGTCAATTTCAACAACTTCTACAAAAATGATGATGGCAAGATCTCGCTCTCCTCACAAGATCTTATCAAACTGGTGAAGACCCGACTCAGCGCTTCCTCGGAAGTGATCAGCATCAAACCTGATAAAATGGACATCTATTACAATCATGGCTATCATGAGATGAAACCGGTGGCCATAGAAGGTGAGGTGAAGCCTGCTGACAAATATACGCTTGTGGCAAAGATGACAGAACCGTTGAGTGTGAAAGTCTATGGATCCAAGGAGAGACTGTTCGACATCGATTCTGTCAGAACAGAGTTCACCAAAATTGTTGATGTCACCGATTCCATCAGAAAAAAGGTGAGACTGAAGAAAATCAAAGGGGTGAAACTCGATCCGGAAGCCGTGATGGTCTATGCAGAGGCGGATGTCAATACAGAGGCTTCTATCGAAGTACCGGTCAGAGGAGTGAATGTGCCTGAAGGAAAAGAAATGCAGTTCACGCCCTCCAAGGTCGTCGTCACTTATGTCGTTCCTTCAAGAATGCAGGAAAGTGTCAAGGCTGAGGACTTTATTGTGGTGGCCGACTACAACAAAGTGGAGGAGGGCACAGGACAGAAGGAACTGGCCATTCAGATTGTCAAGACTTCCAACTTGGTCAAGCGGTCTCGGTTGAAGCAGGACAGGGTGTTGTACGTAGTGGAGAGAAAATGATAAGGGATCAACTGCTATCTGGACAGCAATCACCTTTGAAGGTGGCTGTCACAGGCGGAATAGGAAGTGGTAAATCTTTTGTCGTTCATCTGCTGGCAGAAAAAGGCATCAAGGTCTATGACTGTGATGCGGCGGCCAAAAGGCTGATGAACACCTCAAAGCGATTGCGCCGGCAACTGTGTCATCTCATCGGACCGCAAGCCTATGTCGATGGTAAACTCAACAAGGCGGCTGTCGCACAATTTATCATGAGTTCGGAGGAAAACCTCCAGAAGGTCAATGATGTGGTGCACCCGGCGGTGGGTGACGACTTCATACGGTCTGGCCTCTCATGGATGGAATGTGCCATCCTGTTTGAAAGTGGCTTCCAACGGTATGTAGATCTGGTGGCTTGTGTAAGCGCGCCCATTGACTTGAGACTGGAACGGATTATGCAGCGTGACGGTATCTCCAGAGAGAAAGCACTCGAGTGGATGGGAAAGCAGCTGCCTCAAGAGGTGGTGATCGCACAAAGTGATTTTGAGATCGTGAACGACGGAAGGGATCTCCATCCGCAAATCAATCAATTGTTAACATTATTAACATCATATTCAACCAACAAACAATTCATCAAATGAAAGAGACGATTATTTCCATAGCCAAGAAACCAGGGCTTTACAAACTTATCTCAAGAGCAAAAAACAACCTCGTCGTTGAGGTGCTGGATGAGACTCACCGACGGATGCCCGTTTTCAATTCCGACAGAATCACCAGTTTGGCAGACATCGCCATGTACACAGAGGGTGATGACGTGCCCCTGATGAATGTCATGGTGGCTATCAGGGAAAAGGAGAATGCACAGCCTTGCTCGCTGAATTACAGAAAGGCTTCCAATAAAGAACTGCGCGACTATTTTGGTGAGGTGCTGCCGGATTTCGACCGC
>CADCQC010000482.1 GCA_902803455.1 uncultured Prevotellaceae bacterium | reverse complement strand
TCAATGGCAGTTGGCCAGCCTGATAACGCTCCCAGAGCAGGGCGCACACCTTGCCCATGGCGAGCACGGGGGTGAGGCCGCGGTCTAAGTCGGCAGGACTCACGCTGTAGCCTTTCTCGGTGATGGTGAAGGAGATCATCTGCAACGATGGATTGCGGAAAATCTCGACCAGACGCTGCCAGTCGGCAAACTGGAAATCGGCTTTCAGCGCCTCGGTGACGGAGGCGATGACCTTCTTCTCGATCGTGCCGGTGGACTGCAGGCTGACGAGCAGAGACAGGTTGTTGTATGGGGCATAGGCTTTGTCGATCACCTCGAAGTCGAAGGTCTCGGCGACAATGACGCCACGGTCGTATTTCCCTGTGTTGAGGGCATCGTTGAGGATAGCTGCTGGAAAGGCGCGGAAGATGTTGCCGCCACCGAAGTGCACCCATGTGGGTTCGTCGTGTGTCTTCTTGGCAACGGCTGAGATGTCAAACTTGGGAAGTTGATAACCTTTGGCTTCCCATTCGCTGCCATCAAAATGGCTGGAAAAAATATCGGTCAGTTTCATGTCTTAATCAAAAAAACCTGGTTGTTTATATGCGATTCCTAACTCCCTGTCTACCGTGGCGAGGATGCCTTGCACCTGGCCAAGAGCAAACATACGCCCGAGGAACGAGTAACCGGCGTTGTAGCCGCGGGTCTCATCGCCGAGCATCGTCATGCCATGGTCCACGCGCATGGGAAGTGAGGGATTCTCTTTCTCGAAGATGCGCGACAACTCGATGATGTCGGCACGCCCGCCAAGGTGAGAGGCTTCCGTGAAGTCACCGTTGGGGAAGATATGGCAAGAGCGAAGGTGGACAAAATGGGTGCGGGAGGCAAACTTCTTGGCCATCTCCACCACATTGTTGTAGGCGCCTGCCGAGAGGGAACCGGCACAGAAGGTAAGACCGTTGTGGGGATTGGGCACAGCGTCGAGGAACCACTGGATATCTTCCTCCGTGCGGACGATACGGGGCAGACCGAGAATCTCGATGGGTGGATCATCGGGGTGCACGCACATGTTCATGCCGCATTCCTCACAGGTGGGCATGATGGCTTCCAGAAAATATTTCATATTGGCGCGCAACTGCGCTTTGTCGATTCCTTTGTACAGGTCGAGGAAGTCACGGAATTTCTGAATGGGGGCTTCATCGTTTTCGCTGAAATTGCCCGACACAAAGCCCTGGGTCTTGATGATGATCGTTTCCACCAATTGGTGTTCTTTCTCCGGCGTCATCGTCTTGGCCAGTTCATCGGCCTCTGACAGCACGTTGCGACCCTCGCCGACACCGGCGGGGAATTCAAATTTCGCCCATTCTTCACGGGCACCGGCACGCTTCAGGATGTAGATGTCGAAATAGGCAAATTCGGCATAATTGAAATACAGGTTGCTCGAACCGTTGGGATTCTCATGCAGCAGGTCGGTGCGGGCCCAGTCGAGCACAGGCATGAAATTGTAGCAGATGGTGTGGATACCCTCTGCTGAAAGGTTACGGAGACTTTCCTTATATACTTCAATCTGTTCATCCCGGTCAGGACCGCCGTATTTGATGGTCTCTACCACAGGCAGCGACTCCACCACACTCCAGCGCATACCGTAGCTCTCGATATACTCACGCAAATCGCGTATCTTCTCCCTCGTCCATACCTCTCCAAGAGGAACGTCATGAAGGGCTGTCACAATACCCTCTACGCCTATCTGCCGAAGCATGCCAAGGGTGATCTTGTCGTTCTTGCCGAACCATCTCCAAGTTCTTTCCATATATTCAAGTTTTATTAATAAAGGTGTTAGCTTTTCATATCATTATGCAAAGTTAATCCAAACAAGACGATTCGCAAAATAATTGCTCACTTTTCTTTTTCATGATGATTGCATAAATATTAAGAGTTGTTTCATCCGGCTGGGATCATCCGTTTTTATCATAGACAACTCATCAATCTTTACGCTATACAAAAAAAATCCCTGAGCCTTCCATTGGCTCAGGGATTACTAAACGTATTTCTCAGAGAAATGATTATTCGCTCTTTTCCATCTTGGCTTTCAGAGATGCCAATGCGTCGATGTCACCAAGAGTGGTGCTGGCTGTCACATTATTGATGCCTGAAGGATCTTCTTTCTTGGCAGCGTGGCGAGGAGCACGGGCGACTTTCTTCTCTTCCTTAGCCTCCTCGAAAGTGCGGCTGTGTGAGAGAATGATGCGCTTGGTCTCCTTGACAAACTCGATCACCTTGAAAGCGAGCTCTTCGCCCTCAACGGCCTGTGAGCCGTCTTCCTTCACCAGATGCTTCGGAGTGGCAAAGCCCTCACCGCCCTCAGTCAGAGCGATCACGGCACCTCTGTCCATCAACTCCGTAATCTTACCGGTGTGGACCGAACCAGGAGTGTAGATGGTCTCGTAGGTGTCCCAAGGATTGTCCTCGAGCTGCTTGTGGCCAAGGCTCAGACGACGGTTCTCC
>CADCQC010000481.1 GCA_902803455.1 uncultured Prevotellaceae bacterium | reverse complement strand
GGTTTTTTATCTCGCCTGTAATCATTTTGAATAGATTGCTTAATTAAACCACATTAATTTTTTTTGTAACCCTCTAAATCGCTGACATTTAAAAGAAAGGTTTTTTATTCTTCCCACGTTACGAGATCGCGGGGCAACAGGATTTTCTTGGCTTCGGCACGCGGACCGGTGATGTAGTAGTTGCGGGCCAGACGGTCCTCAAACTTGCTGAGGAAGGCTTGTCGGATGCGGGAGCATTTCTCGTTGATGGAGTTGCTGAGCGGATTGGTCACATCGTTGATACTCGCCCTGATGGCGTCCATATTATCACGGCCCGAGAAACTGGTGTAGATGTGGAGCAGTTCGTCACGATAGTCGGGCAGATCGCAGAAGCGGATACCCTCGGGATGCTTCAGGTACAGCAGAAACACAGCTTTGGGAAGCGGTGTCATGTGTATCTCCATGTTCTGATAGTCGGGCAGAAAGATCCGTGAGTAGCGCACATGCAACCTGCTCAGACGCTGGGTGGGATGGAATATCTCCTCAATGACCATGTCGTTGACACCCTGTTCGCGCAGTCGCTGAACGAGCATCTGCGCCTGTGTGAGCATGTCGTTGACGTCGTAAGACAAATCGGTGGGAGCCGACGACATGTCGGGATGATTCCATGAATACGGACTTCCTTGTGAATTATAATGTATGTAATGCTTGATTTCCTCTAACAGAAATTCGGG
Organism: uncultured Prevotellaceae bacterium; assembly: GCA_902803455.1. GTDB lineage: Bacteria > Bacteroidota > Bacteroidia > Bacteroidales > Bacteroidaceae > Prevotella. The sequence continues at coordinate 1,306 of CADCQC010000481.1, read as the reverse complement.
GCGCCTGAAATCGATGGGTGTGTAATTGAATATGTAGTCGTTGTCAAACTGCTGTCCAGTGTATTTGATCAATCCTATGGGAAGGTTATAGATATCTTCTTCTCTTGCGAAGTAGTGTGTCAGGTTTTCGGCTGTTACGGTTTTCAGGTACCTGTTACGTTCTTCCGGGGGCATGTCGGGACGAAAATACTCCAGCAGTTCGGGTATCTGCAGTTCTCTCGATATGCGGGGCAGGAAACAGAAATCCAGTCCCTCCATGGCGAACAGCTGGCGGATCTCATCGTAGTGTTGGTCCACGGCAGACGTCATTAAACTTAACAATTTGTCTTTGTAGGGTGCGGGATCAAAGTAGATGACTTGCCGTTCCAAAGGTTTGAAGGGCAGCCGTTGGGCATCAAATCGAATGACTCTCATAGGTATAGGTTGAATGATGCAACACTTCAGTTGTACTTTATTTTGTCAATTGCTGAGTGACAAAAGTTGCTCAGTTTTTTACCATATCAGATTTCCACTTGTCTTAGTGCTGCGAAACAAGACAGGAAAATCATCTGCGACATGGCAAAGATAAACAAAATATCTGAGAAAATCATCGACAATGCTTCTCACAAGCCAGATTTTATGTAATCTGTCGGTTTGATGCCAAACTGTTTCTGGAAACATTTCGAGATGTAGGAGGGATTGGAGAACCCGACCATATAACTGATTTCGCTGATGGTGTATCTCCCTTCCTTCATGAGTTGTGCAGCCTTTTTGAGCCGCATCATCTGAATCATCTCGTTGGGTGTGATCTCGGCCAGTGTCTTGATCTTGGCAAAGAGACTGCTGCGGCTGATGTTCAACTTGTCGGCGAGGAAGTTCACGTTCAGTTCCGAGTTGGAGAAGTTTTCCTCAATCACCTGGTTCATCTTCTTCAAAAACTCGCTGTCAGTAGGGTTCTGTGCTATCTCGGTGACAGGTTCCAGCGGTTGGGTGGAGAATTTCTCCATCAGACGGTGGCGTATCTGGAGGATATTGCGGATACAGGCTTCGAGATATTGCACAGAGAAAGGTTTCTCGATGTAAGTGTCGGCACCGACGTCCATGCCCTCCACCTTTGAGTCGTCATCGGTCTTGGCGGTCAGCATGATGAAAGGAATATGACTGGTTCGCTGATCCTGACGCACACGGCGGCAAAATTCCGCTCCATCCATGCGTGGCATCATCCAGTCGCTGACAATCATGCTGACTTCGTGGTTCTGTAAGAGATGGAGTGCTTCGATGCCGTCTTCTGCCGTGATGATCTCATATTTGTCGTTGAAATTGCTCT
>CADCQC010000480.1 GCA_902803455.1 uncultured Prevotellaceae bacterium | reverse complement strand
GACGTTATTTGCAGAGAGGATTCACCGATTTGATGTTTTCCTTTGGCTGTACAGGAGGTCAGCACCGAAGTGTCTATTCTGCTCAACATCTTGCAGAACATCTCAATCAACAATTTGGTATTGAGGTGAGGATATGCCATAGAGAACAACAGATCACCCAAACATTACCGAAAAGATGAAACAAGCCATGGTATTCGCAGCGGGTCTGGGCACCAGACTTCGTCCATTGACCGACATGATGCCTAAAGCACTTGTCAGAATAGGTGGTAAACCCCTTCTGGCTCATGTCTTGGAGAAACTTCATGATTCCGGATTCGGGCGGGTGGTGGTCAACGTGCATCATTTTCCTCAACAGATCATCACATATCTCCTGCAACATCCCATTGCCGGAATGGATATCCGTATCTCCGACGAAAGTGAGCAATTGCTGGAGACGGGGGGAGGTCTCAGAAAGGCTACAGCCCTTTTTGATCACGACAGCCATGTGCTCATTCACAATGTGGATATTCTCAGCAATGTGGCGTTGAACTCCTTTTATGAGAAAGCATTGGCAAATGATGCCACATTGTTGGTCAGTCAGCGCAAGACAAACAGATATCTGCTGTTCAACGATGAAATGAGACTTGTGGGATGGACAAATCTGGCGACAGGAGAAGTGAGAAGTCCATATCCACATCTTGAGGTGGATGCATGTCATCACTACGCCTTTTCGGGTATCCATGTCATCTCGCCACAGCTGATCACGATGATGGCGGATTGGCCAGATCGTTTTGGCATCATCGATTTTTATCTCTCCATATGTGATAAGGTGAATATCCACGGACACGTAGAAGAACATCTGCGGCTGATGGACGTCGGAAAAATGGAAACCATCGCAGACGCAGAGGATTTCCTGCGTGAATTATCCCTTTCATAAAGAAACCATAAATCATCCATACTGATATGCAACAGAAAATTATCATCTTAGACTTTGGTTCACAGACCACCCAGTTGATCGGTCGCCGTGTGCGCGAATTAGACACTTTTTGTGAAATCTTGCCTTACAACAAATATCCCGTGGACGATCCGTCTGTCATCGGTGTCATTTTGAGCGGTTCTCCTTATTCCGTGCATGACAAGGAGGCTTTTGCCACCGACCTGAGCCAGTTTGTTGGCAAAGTGCCTGTTTTGGGCATCTGCTATGGTGCGCAATTCATTTCATTCACGAATGGCGGACGAGTAGAAAAAACTGACACCAGAGAATACGGACGCGCCAATCTGATGGAATTTGATGCGCAAGACCCTCTGTTCAAAGGCTTTGAGGAAAAATCACAAGTGTGGATGAGTCATGGTGATACCATCACGGCAATTCCTGACGACTGTCATGTGATTGCATCGACTGCCAATGTACGTTATGCGGCATATGCCAACAACCATCTGCCATTATGGGCTGTGCAATTCCACCCTGAGGTTTTCCATACCACACAAGGATCGTTACTGCTACGCAATTTTGTGGTGGATATTTGTGGAAGCAAACAAGAATGGAGTCCGGCTTCATTTGTGGAGACCACAGTGGCTGAACTGAAAGAGCAATTAGGTAACGATCGTGTCATCTTAGGACTGAGCGGTGGTGTTGACTCTTCGGTTTGTGCCGTATTGCTTAATAGGGCGATAGGTGATAACCTCACCTGTATTTTTGTCGATCATGGTATGTTGCGAAAAAATGAATTCCAAAAGGTCATGGATGCCTATCAAGGTTTGGGACTCAATGTGATCGGTGTGGATGCCAGCGAAAAATTTTTCACTGACCTCAAAGGGGTTACAGATCCGGAACAAAAGCGAAAGATCATCGGCAGAGATTTCGTGGAGGTCTTTAATGCTGAAGCCAAGAAGATCACCGATGCGAAATGGCTGGCACAAGGCACGATCTACCCCGACAGAATTGAGAGCTTGAGCATCACAGGCATGGTGATCAAGAGTCACCATAATGTAGGTGGATTGCCCAAAGAAATGCATCTGCAACTCTGTGAACCCTTGAAATGGCTTTTCAAAGATGAAGTGAGAAGGGTTGGGTATCAGCTCAATATGCCTGAACGTCTGATCAAGCGACATCCGTTCCCCGGTCCGGGACTCGCTGTCCGCATTCTCGGCGACATCACGCCCGAGAAAGTGCGTATTCTTCAAGATGCGGATGATATCTATATCGAGTCCATGCTGCAATATGTATGTGAAGACGGCATGGCGCTTTATGACAAGATATGGCAGGCAGGCGCCATTCTGCTATCCACAGTGAGAAGTGTCGGCGTGATGGGCGATGAGCGCACCTACGAACATCCGGTTGCCTTGCGCGCAGTTACAAGTACCGATGCCATGACTGCCGATTGGGCACATCTGCCGTATGATTTCATGGCAAAAGTATCCAATGAGATCATCAATCGGGTGAGAGGCGTTAATCGTGTCTGTTACGACATCTCTTCCAAACCACCATCAACCATTGAGTGGGAATAGTTCTCACTCCCTGAGATTTTTATTTCATTTACGGAGTTCCCATGTATAAGCGTTTTTTCATCTATTGCTGTTTGTCATGGTTTTTCGTCTTCATCCTGTCTGACTGTGGCTTCAAATTGAAGTCTTTTGATGAGAGCATGGATGATTCTCTGAATGTGGTAATCCAACGGTACGACCGTTTGGAGAGTCTGTATCTGACTACGGGCGACTTCTCTGCCCTTCAGCAGATGAGCACGGACTTTCCTAATGAAACGCGTACACTCATTGAGAATGTGTTGAATTTAGGAGACGTCGATGATCCTGAGATTAATAGCAAATTGTTGAGATTTTTCCAAGATTCCACATTGCAGGCCATCATTTCTGATGCTGAACTACAATATGCGAATGTGGATGATCTCAACAAGCAATTGACTGATGCCTTCCATAAATTGAAAGAATGGTTGCCCGACATTAAAGTACCCATGGTTTATACGCAAATCTGTGCTTTGGATCAGAGTATTATCGTCGGCGACGGATCTGTCGGTATCTGCCTCGATAAGTATTTGGGCAAGAACTATGCGTTATATAGCAAGTTTTATGATAAAGAACAGCGTGAGACAATGACTCGTGAATATATCGTCCCTGATTTTCTCAGTTTTTATCTCATCAGTATCTATCATCATCCATACCATGAGGAAAAATCTCAAACAGACCTGGACCTCCATATGGCGAAAATACAATGGGTTGTCAATAGAGTCATCGGGAAAAGGATATTCAAGTCTAGTTTTATCAACAAGATAGAGCGTTACATGGTCAATCATCCAGAAGAGTCGATTCAGGAATTGCTGTCAAACTTAGACTGTTCGCGTTTTATGTAAATACCATATCAGATTGCCATAGATCCCCTTGACGCATTCCACATCGGATCATGTGTGTCACCAACATCTTGTTGAAATCCTGGGATTTGATATTCCATCGAGGAGCCACCAACATCTTGGGAGGTGATTGGGACACAAAACGTCCTAAAGAAATGGTGGGGCGAAGATGTTGTATATACGCTGCCAAGAGATTGATATATGATGTCGCCGAAGGCAACGGGAAGGGATCTCTTTCATAGATGACAGCGAGAGGGGTATTCTTGATCACCTGTAGTTGATGAATTTTCAACATATCCAAGGGGAGGGCAGAGATGATGTGTGCCTGATGCATCAGGTCATCGGTATTCTCTCCGGGTAGCCCCAATATGACATGGCCTCCAACATAGATTCCTCTATCTGCCGTTTGGCGGACAGCATGACATGTGCAAGCAAAATCATGTCCACGATGGATCTGTTTCAAGATTTGATCGTTGATGGATTCGATACCATATTCCACCATCACGAACGTTTTGCGGGAGAGTTGCTGCAGATAGTCAAGTTTTTGAGTATCCACACAATCTGGTCGTGTAGCGATAATGATTCCCACAATGTCATTATCGAGAAGGATTTGCTCATAGATGCTTTTCAAGACCGGTAAATCAGCATGGGTATTGGAATAGGATTGTAAGTAAGCCAAGTATTTCATG
>CADCQC010000479.1 GCA_902803455.1 uncultured Prevotellaceae bacterium | reverse complement strand
TCTAGGATTTCTAGAATTTCTAGAATAACTAGAATTTCTGGGAAAAAATCCTAAATATCGTCGATGCTCACCAGCCCATGAGTGACCGCATAAATGGTCAGAGCCGACACCGACTTGATCTGCAGTTTCTCGGTGATGTTCTTGCGATGGGTGACGACTGTGGTCAGGCTGATGTTAAGACGGTCTGCAATTTCCTTATTGATAAGTCCTTGAGCCACCAATGCCAGCACCTCGGCTTCGCGTTGTGATATAGGTTCTGAAGAAGGCCGTACTCCACCACCCATCTTGTTGAAAGGCGGCAAATCTGTGGGAATGTTCTTCATATGTTTATGCCCAGCAGCAAACATCTTCAGGATGGTGTGGATAAGCATGTTCTCTGGCTGCTGGATGTTGAGGGTGCGGAAATTGTCGAGCAATGGTGATACACTCTGCTGGGTGGTCAGAACAATCGTCTTATGTAGATTGGCACGGAAGAAGTCAATGCGTTCGAGAATACAGTTGACCGATACGAAGAAATGGTAGAAATCGCTCGTCCCATCCTGTTCCATCTCTTCGAATGAGATGTAGGTGCACACCTCAGCCATGGGCACGAGGTCGGAGAAAATCGACTTCAGTCCCATGGCTTGCAAAGTGTTGCCGTCAATGATTGCTATTCTTGGTGGTTGCATTGATTAATCGTTGCTATCCTCTTCTGGCTCTCCAAGGTCTTCGGGTTCGTGGTAGTCCTTGCCTGTAATCTTAGCCATAATCTTGGCCTCTATTTCCTCAGCAAGTTCAGGATTATCCTCGAAGAACTGTTTGGTAGCGTCGCGGCCCTGAGCCAAGCGAGTGCCTTCATAACTGAACCAGCTACCGCTCTTCTTCACGATGTCGTTGGCCACACCCAGATCGACAATCTCTCCGCTCTTGGAGATACCACTGCCGAACATGATGTCGAATTCTGCCTTGCGGAAAGGAGGAGCCACCTTGTTCTTCACCACTTTCACCCGCACCTGGTTGCCTTTCACATTGTCGCCGTCCTTGATGCTCGACACCCTGCGGATATCGAGACGGACAGAAGCATAGAACTTCAACGCGTTGCCTCCAGTGGTGGTTTCGGGATTACCGAACATCACACCGATTTTCTCACGCAACTGGTTGATGAAGATACAGGTAGTGCGTGTCTTGTTGATGGCGGCGGTGAGTTTTCGCAAAGCTTGACTCATTAAGCGCGCCTGAAGACCCACTTTATTATCACCCATATCACCTTCGATTTCCGATTTAGGTGTCAATGCGGCAACGGAGTCGATGACGATGATGTCGATGGCCGATGAGTTGATGAGCTGTTCGGCGATGTCGAGTGCCTGCTCTCCATTGTCGGGTTGTGCCATCCAGAGGTTGTTGACATCCACACCGAGTTTCTCCGCATAGAAACGGTCGAAAGCATGCTCTGCGTCGATGAAAGCTGCTGTGCCGCCCTGCTTCTGAGCCTCGGCGATAGCGTGAATGGCAAGGGTTGTCTTACCAGAGGACTCTGGGCCATAAATCTCAATGATACGGCCTCGTGGATAACCTCCCACGCCAAGAGCCGCGTTGAGTCCGATGGAACCAGAGGAAATCACCTCCACATCTTCCACATTGACATCACCGAGGCGCATGATGGCCCCATGACCGAAATTCTTCTCTATCTTCTCCATAGCCATCTGCAGTGCCTTCATTTTACCTTCGGCGCTATTAGCAGGTGTGCTGATTTCTTTTTTTGCCATAATAGTTCTGTGTTTTTTATGTGAATATTTCGTTGGTATTATCCAGATTATAACTCGAGGTCACCATCAAACACCTCATGCCAGGGCAATCCCTGTTTGTTGAGCTGTTCCATAAATGGGTCGGGATCGAACTCCTCGACATTCCAAACGCCGGGACGCTTCCACAGTCCCTTGAGGAACATCATCGCGCCAATCATGGCAGGCACACCTGTCGTATAGCTCACGCCCTGCATGCCCGTTTCCTGATAAGCGGCCTGGTGAGAGCAGTTGTTATATACATAATAGGTGCGCTCCTTGCCGTCTTTCAGTCCACGGATACGGCATCCGATACTGGTTTCTCCCTCATAGTCTTTGCCTAGGTCTTGAGGATTAGGCAGGACGGCTTTTAGGAACTGCAATGGCACAATCTTCACCACCTCTTCGCCGCTGCCGTCGGCCTTGGGCGCCTTGTACTCCACCTCGTCAATGCGGCTCATGCCAATGTTCTGAATCACATCCAGATAGTCCAGATACTGCTGGCCAAAGGTCATCCAGAAGCGGGC
>CADCQC010000478.1 GCA_902803455.1 uncultured Prevotellaceae bacterium | reverse complement strand
TTTACTATCCTGAAACTGCGAAATACACGAATTAGCATGAATCCTTTAAATGATATAAGTATGTCGACATTTAGTGGGCAAATTTGTGATCTATGTTCAAAATATATCCTTTTTTGAAACATTTTACAAAATAAATGGTATTTTCTTGCTTAGTTTGGCCGATTGTGCGTATATTTGCCGTGTAAACATCAACGATAACTTTTTGTGATGACCAATTGTCCACCAAAACTGGTCATTTCACCATTTTTTTAATGGATCAACACACATTTCAAAAATATGTATAAACATACCATTTTACGCATGGCTGGCATCCTCTTGTTGCTGCTATGCGCTGTCAACAGTTTTGCACAAAGGAAAACAGACCAACTGAACAGAGGTCTGGTGGCCATGGAGGCCAACACCGGTAATTTCCTCACCTGGCGTCGCCTCGGTGAGGAATATTATGACGTGACCTACAACGTCTATCGTAATGGTACGAAAATAGCTTCCGAACTCAACAACACCAATTTCTCCGACACGGGTGGTAATGGCGACTCACAATATGCCGTCAGTGCTGTGGTAAAAGGCGTGGAGAAGGCGCTTAGCGCTGCTGTCAAACCATGGGCACATTGCACGTTTTCTAATGAATCACCAGGAGACCAAGCGCATCCGGCTGGCTATCTTGACATCCGCTTGAAAGATGTCTTTTCCTATGGAGGCGTAGATGTGACCTCAACCTATCTACCTGATGACGCAGAAGTGGCCGACCTCGATGGCGATGGTGAGATGGAGATCATCATCAAGCGCATCAGCACTGAGGATGATGCCGCTCATTATGTGGATATGGCTGATCCTCATTATAATATTTTTGAGGCCTACAAACTCAATGGCACTCGCCTGTGGTGGATTGACGCCGGTCCCAACATGGTGAGCGGCAGCAGCACGGAGTTCAACCTAATCGCATTCGACTGGGATCAGGACGGAAAGGCGGAGGTGCTCCTCAGAGGTGCCGACGGTATGGTGATCCATTACCAGAACGGCTCAAAAATGGTGGGAACCAATGTCAGTTACCGCAGTTCCATCAACCATACTGCCAATATGACCTATACCAACACCGGAGCTGAATACTTGCTCTATCTCAATGGTGAGACAGGTGAGCCGTATCCTATTGGCGATAATGCTAACAGTCCATGGATTGCCTATCCGCTTACCCGTGAAAGCGCATCAGCATGGGGAGATAATTATGGTCACCGTTCATCGAAATATTTCATGGGTGCACCTTATCTTGACGGACGAAAGCCCTACATCTTCCTCGGTAGAGGTATCTATACTCGTCATAAGATGTGTGCTATGAAGGTGGACCCAAGTACCCACAAGCTGACTCAAATCTGGCAATGGGAATGTAACAATGCTAACAGTCCTTGGTATGGCAACGGTTACCACAACTACATCATCGCTGACGTGGATGAAGACGGGCGCGACGAGATCGTCTATGGTTCAATGGTCATCGATGACAACGGAAAAGGACTCTCCACTACCGGTTTCCAGCATGGCGACGCACAACATGTGAGTGATTTTGATCCCTACCGCAAGGGATTGGAGTTCGTGGGATGTCTTGAGGATTGTCCTTACTGGGGCTTCAACTATCGCAACGCCACCACCAGTGAGGTATATTACAAATATTCCAGTCCGCTGGTGCCTTGGGATGGATCCAGAAAAAACATTACTTATAAAGGACAAAAATACAATGATCTTGATGACGGAAGAGCTATCGCCGGTAACCTCACCAATCAGGTTCCAGGTGCTATAGCACGGTCTTGGAATCATTCCAGTCCGATCAGTTGCGTGTCAGACAAGGTAGCAACCAGCGCACCACAAATTGAGAACCATTTGCTCAACTTCCGTATTTACTGGAATGATGACCTGCTCTCTGAGTTGATGGGCAGCAAGAGCAATGATGGATTTGCCATGATTCAGAGTGTGGAGAAAGGACGTCTCTTCACCTCCGACGCCGATAATCACATGCATGGATACTCTAAGAACGTGCCGTGTTTCTCGGGTGATATCCTGGGTGACTGGCGCGAGGAGATTATCCTCACCAGCGGCACCAACATCCGTATCTATACCTCCAGTTTCCCTACAGACTATTCTCTACCCACCTTGTGGCAGGATCACCAGTATCGTCAGGCTATGGCATGGCAGATGCATGCCTACAACCAACCGCCACACCTGAGCTATTATCTCGGTGAAATGGAGAATATCACCATGGCTCCACCACCACAGATCACCAACGAGCGCACGGAGATCAGCAACGGCGGCACCATCTCTACTGCTCTCAACGGAAAACAGGTGATCGCTTGCGAGACGGGTAACATGACCATCAGTGTCGTGGATGGCGCCTCACCATGGGTATTCACCGACAATGCTCCCTCATTGGTGGAAGGTAACGACGTCAACGGCACCACGGGAAGAAAGGAGATGCCTGATGATGGACATATCGGCGTTTCCAACCTGCCGACCATCAAACGCAGCTATTATACGCATACCGTCACAGGTGGTGCGTTCTCCGGTGACATGCACCTTGCCAAGCAGGGCGACGGCACACTCATATTGCCGAATGTGACACAGACCTATACGGGAGAAACACGCATCTGGGCAGGAAAACTCGTGTTCGACGGCACCATGCAGAATAGTCCCGTATGGCTCAACCGCTTCACTACACTCAATTCCACAGGTGGTCAGTTCAATCAAGTGACCGCGGAATATGATGCGAAAATCTTGCCCGGTGGGGAAAATAGCAACGTGTCTGACATCTCCTTCACAGACCTGAACCTCAGATTCGGATCGCAGGTGACATTCGACCTCACAGGACAGAACGTGGGCGACAACGACCGCATCATCGTCTCTGGCACACTCTCCATCGAGAAAAAGACGGAGGATATCTGGGTGAACTACGGACCGCAACATCTCGCACCGGTGTTCCATTTCAACCATGGCAGTGTGCTTAGCGGTGGCCGTTATCCCATCGGAAACGTGGAACAGGTCAACGGCAACATCAGCGATATCATCATTTCAGGTGTCGACCCGCTCCTTAACCCCTAT
>CADCQC010000477.1 GCA_902803455.1 uncultured Prevotellaceae bacterium | reverse complement strand
CCCCTCTTGGTGATCTTATTGCCATGACGGTGGGCAATGATCTCAACTGGCTTGCCATACTCAAAATCAAATACGACAAAATCATAGGTCTGTGCGTCATCCTCAGCAAAACCGATGATAAAGGCAGTACAGACGCCATTGTAATCACAAGGGATGTTGAGCGCACCACCCTCAGTGATGGACACAGATTCAACCGATCCGTCGATGATGCCGAAGAGTCCCTCGTTGGAAGGTTCGCCTGGTACGATAGCCACACGGGCCTCATCCAAGTCGGCACCGACCTCAGTCACCAACTGACCATAGGCATTCTTCTCAGCATCGATGAATGCGCCAAGATAGTCGATGGACACATCATAGTCTTTTGGCTCACAACCCGGGAAGTAGTACACGAGGACATCGTCAGACTGTGACTGGTTGAAGCCACCTAATCCATACATATAGAAGTAAGGAGCAAACTGCACGATGGCAGGCTTACCGTCGCTCTGATATTCCACCACCTTGCTATGCAGCCAGTTGGCCTCATCTTCACCAGCCTTGAAGTTGATGACATGGAGCAGAACGATATCTGTATTGTAACCGTTGGCCGTCATGTTATTGCCCGTGCAGAACTCATCAAAGTAGATGAGGTCATCGTGAGCGATGGTGACACCATCAATCACGTCACCTTTCTTCAAGATCTCAAACTGCAGATAAGCGTCCTCTGTCGTATTCTTTTTAAAGTTATCATTGCCCTTGAATCCTGCATAAGGTTTGAGCAGTCTGAACAGGTTGGGGTTCTGGTCGTTTTGGAGCACTTCCACACTTCCTTTATATTCAGAATACCAGTTATCAACGAAGGTACCCTTACCCAGTGACGTGAAAGTATAGGGTGCTCCTGCAGAGAATGCATAGGTGGATGGACCATAAGGAGTGGTCTGATCACTTTCGAGGATGATATTAGCCTTATGATACACGTTATACTCCAATTTCTGCGGATCATAGTTCACCACCAGATTGGCCGTACTCTCTCCTGGAGCGAAAGAGACGGAAGATGGGAAGGTGAAGAATGCGTCGGGATCCTCAGCCTTGATATTGACGGTCAGCGCATCAGTGGTCGAGATACGGCTCACCGGAATAGAAATGGAGTTGTTTTCGAAAGAGACATCATATTGGGTCGGCAGATTGTTTTTGAAAAACACCTGCTGACCTTCTACCGTTGCCCACTGGTAATCGTCGTCATCACTTGAGCACGAGGTGAACCCTGTCATGGCTACCAGTACGGCGAATAAGCTATAAAAATATTTTTTCATGTTCTTTGTCATTAAAGATTGGTTATACAGCATGATCCAGTGTTACCAGATATATTCAGAAGAGTTCTTTCCCGGGTGCAGGGGATCAGGATTGTTCGTACAGTCATAGTTGTAGTTGGTCTCAGTCTGCACGATACAGAAGCTCATCCATGGAGGAGTGACCTCAGAGTTGTAGCGGTAGCCATCCACGTGATCTGTTCCAGGATAACTGCGGATAACACCTTTCTGGAGTCGCTTGATGTCGAAGGTTGCCAAACCCTCGCCCCAGAACTCCACACGGCGCTGCCACCAACACTCGTTCTGGAAAGCAGAAGTCTTGGTGTTGTAGTAAGCCTCATTGTGGGTACCATAGACATAGTCGGCGTCGCGGGTTTTGGCAAACTTGGTGAGGAGTTCGATACCACGGCCCTGGTCTTGCATACCGGCAGCCTCAGCTTCGATGAGATACATCTCCTCCACACGCATCATTGGCACTGACACAACAAACCCGATATACTGGTTGTTGCGACCAGCCTCACCACCAGCGGTGCGGAACTTCAAAGGCAGACCGCCCACAGCCTCGTAGCCAGAGACGCTCAGACCAGTGTTGGCAATCCAATCGGGATGGTTGGAGTAAGCGCTGAGAGCCTCGAGAGCCTCTGGTGTGACTGCACCCTCTTCATCCGTGAGGAATTTGTCGATTTTGAAGTCAACAAAGCACTTCTTACGGCAGTCAGTGGCAGGAATGGTCTCATAGAGGTGACGGTCGATGAGGAACGGCTGGCCGTAGTTGGCAGCATATCCGCAACCCGAGACGCTGGGGTCTGGGTTGATCTCGATACACATGACAGATCCCCAGCTGGAGTCAGCGTCGTTGAGCAAGATCTGCGGATCATCGCTCTTATAGGTCATACCGAGCATCCAAGCACCGTTGGGGGTGTTGAAACCTGTGTTCCAGTCAGTATACTCATCCTGTGTCATGATGGTATAGCCCTGCTGTGCGAGTTTGGCATATTTCTCTGCATTGGGCCAATCCTCCATCTCCAGATAGGCACGGGCTTTCAGTCCGTAGACCACGCTCTGGTCGGGTGTATAGACATTCTTACGCTGATAACCGGCGAGCAGAGGCTCAGCCTTGTCGAGGTCGCTGATGATGAACTGCCAGATCTGCTCGTTGGTAGCACGTGGGTTGTGTGCCAGGTCGGCCAGTGTGGTCTTCTCGTTGACGATAGGCACGGTAACACCTGTCACAGGGTCATCCTTGGTCACGCCATAAGGTTTCTGGTTGAACATACGAGCCAGGTCCATGTAGAAATAGGCACGCATGGCGTAAGCGATGCCTGCGCCTACCTTATGCTCGTCGGAAGGAGTCTCACCAGCCATATTGATGACCTCGTTGCAACTCTTGATCCACTTATAGTAGTAGGTCCAAGGAATCTGTGCAAACCTGTAAGACGGACCCATATATTCTACGGTGTACCAGTATGTATACCAGTTCTGATATGGATAGACAACATCTTGTCCCATGATGTCACGCACCAGATACATAGCAGGAAGACCGAGGTCATAGAGATAGGTATTGTCGTTACCACCATAGATAAACTCTCCACACAACGTGGCGGTGATGGCAGAGACAGCGTTTTCAAAAGCTCCAGGGGCATTGGCCACCTGTTCGATGGTGACGGTGTCGGTCTGCGGATCAATTTCCTTGATACAGCCTGTGGTTGTTGCCAGCATGGCAACGGCGGCTATGATAGATAATATTTTATTTTTCATATTCTTGTTTTCCTCCTTGATTGATTAGAATGTCAACTGAATGCCACCGGAGATGGTACGTACAGGAGAGTAGGTGTTGATTGACTTCACGCTGTCATAACTCTGGCGTGGGTCGAAGCCCTGGCGCTTGGAGAGCAGGAAGAGGTTCTCACCCGAACAATAGATACGTACTTTAGAAAGTTTTGCGCGCGTGGTGAGCGATTTTGGCAAGGTGTAGCCCACCGTGAACGACTGGAAGTTGAGGTAAGAAGCATTGGTAAGGAACCGGTCGCTGCCGTATGCGGCATAAGTGTCACCATACTGCCAGCGTGGGATGTCGGTCTTGTTGTCCAAAGTCCATGCATTGAGCACATCTTTGTGGTAGGTCTGTCCGGCATTGGAAGAACTGGTGTTGGGAGCCACCAGACCGGCATACTGTGAGTCGTAGACCTTGCCACCGAGCTGGTAGTCGAAGACAGCGCTCAGGTCGAAGTCGAAGAGACGCAATGTAGTGGTGAATCCACCGAATGCCTTGGGCAGGATAGAACCGTTGACATAGCGCTGTGCCTGACCGATATCAGTAGTGGTGCCACTCTTTTCCGTACCCGGACGGTTGACGATATTGGTCGTGGTGTAAAGCTGCTTGTTACCATTCTCATCCGTATAGAAATAGGGTTCGCCTGTTGCGGGATCTTTAGCGACAGTCATCGTCTTGTCATAGTAGTACAGAGCCTGACCTTCCTCATTCACACCTGCATAGGCGTAGGTCATGTAGTTGAACATCGGCTCATTCTCAGCATACCAGTAACTGCTCTCATAGAAACCGCCATTGTCAGCAATCTTTGTCTCTGGCAATTTCAGTATCTTGGTTGCGTTGTGTG
>CADCQC010000476.1 GCA_902803455.1 uncultured Prevotellaceae bacterium | reverse complement strand
GTCCACACAATAGCGCAGAAACTCAAGATATGGCCTCATCTCATTCATGGACTGCAAAATTAATGCAAAGTAAGGGGATAGCAAAGCAAAATGCCTTTTTTTTATCTATTCTTCCTTGCAAAAACTTTCAAATGGGTGTTTAGTATAATTGATTATTATTAATTAGAAATACTTTTATTTGTTAATATCTCTGTAATATGCGCAAATAATTAACATTTTTGTGTTAATGAATTAAGAATTCAACTACCTTTGCGCTATGAAGAAAAAGACGATATGGTCAGTAGCCACCATCATGGGGCTTTCCTTCTTGGCATTGCTTTTCTTGCAGATCAAATATATCAGTGAGATGGTAGCCATGAAGAAAGAGCAATTTGATGAGTCGGTCAACAGGTCGCTCAACCAAGTGTCGCGCAACCTCGAGCTCAATGAGACCTTGCGCTTCCTGGAAAAGGATGTCGGTGCGGCCAACAGAAAACGGATGGAGAGCGACACGGTGGTCACCAGCGCCGTGGACCAGCGGACAGCCCATGCACAGGATTATTCGTCGTTTGAGATGAAGACCACTGATGTGAATCCGTCTTCTGTTCCCAAGGTGCTCATTGTGAGAAACGACAAGAGCACGCAGTCACAGACCAATAAGTCGATGCGGGAGATCGTGCGCAACCGGTATATCTACCAGAAAGCACTTCTCGACAGGGTGGTGATGAACATCCTCTATTCTGCCTCAGAGAAGCCATTGGAGGAGCGGGTCAACTTCAGGCTGCTCGACCAGGACCTCAAGGCAGAGTTGCTCAACAACGGCATAGGGATACCTTATCACTTCACTGTCAGCACACAGGAGGGAAGAGAGGTCTACCGGTGTCCCGATTATGACGATGAGGGCGAGGAGTATACCTACGAACAGGTGCTCTACCGGAATGACCCCGCCAACAAGTCGGGCATCGTGAGGATCCATTTCCCCCAGATGAACAACTACATCTTCTCTAGTATCCGGTTCATGGTGCCAGCCATCGTCTTCACCGTGATCTTGCTCATCACCTTCATCTTCACCATCGTCGTGGTGTTCAGACAGAAGAAATACTCTGAGATCAAGAATGATTTCATCAACAACATGACGCATGAGCTCAAGACGCCGATCTCCAGTATCTCGTTGGCGGCACAGATGCTCAATGATGAGTCGCTCACCAAAAGTCCGGCCATGATGAAGCATATCGGCGGGGCGATCCAGGAGGAGTCGAAAAGGTTGAGATTCCTGGTGGAGAAGGTGCTGCAGATGTCGATGTTCGACAAGAAGGACGCCATCTTCAAGAAGAAGGAGATTGACATCAATGAGATGCTTGAAAGCGTGGCCAACACCTTCACGCTCAGGGTGGAGCATACAGGAGGAAAAATCATGATGGACATCGGGGCGGTGGAATCGACCATCTTTGTTGACGAGATGCACTTCACGAATGTGGTGTTCAACCTCATCGACAATGCCATCAAATACCGCAAGCCCGACCAGCCTGTCAACTTGCTGCTCTCCACCTGGAACAATGATGACCACGTGTTTCTCTCAGTGAAAGACGACGGGGTGGGCATCAAGAAGGATAACTTGAAGAAGATATTCGACAAGTTCTATCGGGTGCACACCGGCAACGTGCACGATGTGAAAGGATTCGGACTCGGACTCGCTTACGTCAAGAATATCGTCGACCTGCACAAAGGCGACATCAAGGTGGAAAGCGATTACGGAAAAGGAACGAAATTTACTATATCATTACCATTTATTAAAGAATAAGCTTTATGGAAGACAAACTGAAAATTCTGTTGTGCGAAGACGAGGAGAACCTCGGCATGTTGCTTCGCGAGTATCTGCAGGCCAAAGGATTCATGGCTGAACTTTGCCTCGACGGGGAAGCTGGATATAAGGAGTTTCTGAAAAACAAATATGATATCTGTGTGCTCGACGTGATGATGCCCAAAAAAGACGGATTCACCCTGGCGCAGGAGATCAGACAGGCCAATGCTGAGATTCCTATCATCTTTCTCACTGCCAAACAGCTCAAGGATGATATCCTCGAGGGATTCAAGATCGGTGCTGATGACTATATCACCAAACCCTTCTCGATGGAGGAGCTCGTGTTCCGTATTGAGGCCATCCTCAGGCGCGTGAGGGGAAAGAAAGTGAAG
>CADCQC010000475.1 GCA_902803455.1 uncultured Prevotellaceae bacterium | reverse complement strand
GTGACCCGAGGTGGATCAGAACGGTACAAGGGTACCACCGAACTCCACAAGACTGCGGGAGCTGCCGCCATCAATCCCACTAACCCCGACGGCATCCGCACCGAGAGTTGCGGCCGCCAGGATGGCGATGCGGAGATGTATCAGAAAGATATCGATGCCCGCATCACGAGAATACGTCCGATGGCCACACCCATCGACCAGATCTCACGCTATGCGACCGCCCAGAAAGCCAACGCTTTTGAGGTGAAATACTACAGCGTAGGAACACGTCCCGTCCGCACGACACTCTCTGCTGCCGTCACCGCCTCCAGCGGGGTGAGCACTGCCATCACCGTCGCCGACCCGGATATGTTCACCCTTGACGACACCATCCGTGTGGTAGGTGTGAAGGCCAGGACCAACCACAAGGGAGTCGCCTATGTCGCCAACGACCCACGCACCCCCGACCTGGTGCTCTGTGTCTGTGGCAAGACCTCTGAAGGACAACCCATCGTCTATGCTGTGAATGGCGAGATCGTCGGCGGTCAACCCATCGGTGTGCCCAGTCTCGACAGTGGAACCGTGCTCATCCGTATGGGTAAGTCGTGCGGCGAACTGGATGTGCAGACAGGGCGTTTCAACAACCTCCCCACCTCCGAACTGCAGTATTGTCAGAACTTCATGGCACAGATCGAACAGTCGACCCTCGACAAGATTGCTGCGAAAGAAGTCGATTGGGGATTTTCTGACTTGGAGGAAGACAGCATCTACGACATGAGACTGGCGATGGAGAACTCCTTCCTCTTCGGCGATATGAATGTGATCAACCATTCCGTGAAGGATGGCATGTCACAATGGTTCACCAAAGGTATCTGGTGGCAGGCCGGCAAGGATATCGAGGTGGGTACATGGAATGCTGCCCGTCAGTGCGCCGTGATCAGCGATGCCGATCTGGTAGATATCTCCAAGGACCTGTTTGTGGGCACTGGCATCGGCAACAAACGTAAGGTGCTGCTCTGTGGCAGTGACTTCCTCGCCACCCTCTCGAAGATCGACAGCGACAAGTTCCGTCTCAAGGACACCGTGGAGGTGTGGAACCTGAAATTCAAGTCATGGGAGACCGATTTCGGGGAGATCCTGGCCATGCATGATGAGCTGTTCGACCTTAATGGCATGGCCGACTGCGCCTTCGCCCTCGACCCTGAATTTCTCACCAAGAAGACACACCTGAGTTGGAGTCGCAATATTCTCGACCTGAAAAAGGCCGGCGTGCGCAACACCGACGCGGTGGTGATCCAGGAGATCAGTTGCCTCTATCTGCGCTATGCGAAAGCACATGCCCGGCTGCAGTTGGCCAAAGCCCCAACGCAGCAAGGACAATGACACACCTTTCATCATCATCCATCATGCAGAAGACTTATACCAGCCACACAGAGGTGAGTTTTCATGTGCTCATCGACAACCACTATGTGCATGTGACATTCATGCCCCACACGTTGGGAGGGTCTTCACTGACGACCGATGACGTCCGTCTTCAGGAAGCCATCGAGGCTCACCGCTTCTTCGGCACCCGTGTGGTGCTGGGAAGCGTGGCCGGTCAGCAGGAGACTGCCTACCCTCAGACAAGGCATGAGATAGCGGAGAATCACGGAAAAACAGCAGGTATGGCGGAAAAACAAAGTCCCCTCGAACTGCATTTCTCCTCTCTCAGCGATGCGAAAGATCATATCGCCAATACATGGGGCATCTCCCGCACGATGTTGCGCTGTCGTGCACAGATGGAGACTGTCGCCCTTGAGCACGGAGTGAAACTCATCATCGACTAATTCCATTTCCCATCATGACCCACTGGAAAGACAATCACGAGAAACGAACCCCCTTCCTCTCCAGAGGCACACAACGCATCGCTGCTGTGGAAGACCGCACCGACGACATCGAGCAACGCCTCTCACAATTGGAACAGATCTCAGCCACGGCTGTGCAAGTCGTGGAGACTCTGCCTGCCGATGCCGATGAGCATCCCGACACCCTCTACCTCGTCATCCATCCCGACCACTGACGCCATGCTTTACAACCTCTCCGATATCTTGCGTGATACGAGAATCTATCTCAACTACAATGGCGCTGACCAACCGCTGGTCAGTCAGTGCGACACCGATACGCTCATGCTCGATGATCTCATCCTTTCCAAGGTGGCTATGGCCACCCGTGAGGTGCTGGAGGCCTCACCACCATGGCTCACGGGCCCCGGTATCCCTCTATGTTCCCGCCGGCTCTCATGGCCGGAAGGCGAGGGGAGGGGGATGGCCATCCTTGCCCTCCCTGATGATTTCCTGCTCTTGCGCACCATCCGTCTGTCAGACTGGCATCGGCCAGCCCGCATCATCCGGGAAGATGATCCTGCATATGCCTGGCAGTCGAGTCCCTTCACCGGTGTCCGCGGCAATCCCTCACGACCGGTGGCGGTCATCGTGCAACAGCCACAGGGTTGGATCGCCGAACTCTATTCCTCCTCAGCAGGTCCTGGCGTGACGGTGATGACAGCACAGTATCATCCTGTGCCCAAAGTCATCGGCAGCACCATCGATATCCCTCCCTTGCTCTACGACGCAGTGATCCACCGCATCGGTGAGATGACGCTCCACACGCCTGACTGCTGCGAATGATCGCTTCACCTAAAGACAATCCTAACAAATCAAAACCGATGAAAATACCCCATCGACTGATCAACGACCTGGGCACTTTTGCTTCGTTGCATGAGGTGTGGCTCCATCATCCTCATGGTGGTCATCCAGGTGAGTTCTTCCATTTGGGAGACATCTGCTATGTCTGGGATGAGTCCCAGCGCAACTGGCTCAAAGCCGACTATTTCAGTAGCGACTCCTTCCGCCTGCTCCATCAGACCGGCGACCTTGACCTGACGGGCGATCTGCGGGTGGGCGGAAGGGCCGTGTTCCAACAGCCTGTGAAGATGAAACGCAATCTGGTCGTGGAAGGACAACTCCTCTGCCGCCATCTCCATGGCATGGACTGCGGCCTGCATGCCACCTATGAAAACCTGGTGGCGGCTCATCCCTCGCCAATACCGGGAGAATGGGCTTTGGTGGGCAGCACCGCACAGCTCCAGCTGTGGGGATGCCAGAGCAGCGGCAGTTGGCAATGCCTTCAAGAGACCGTCCCCCTGGGCGATACCTTCGACCTCACTGCCTATGATACTGCCAAGGCTGTCGTCGACGACCTTTCCGCACAAGGCTATGTGTTTTGTGGCATGGCTGATCCGACGACCAATCCTCATCGTCCCGATAGTTACAATACCTTCTACCTCACCTCCCAACCAGGTGTCTACATCCACTTCGGAGGTATCCATGTGGCAGCCTTCTCGGCACTGATGTGGACACACGACCCCAGCCATCCTGACGGTGGAGAGTGGACAGCCTGTGTGCTCCTCGGAGGAGTGTTCGTTCAGACAGAGAACATCGCAGACGGTGCTGTCACCGCTGAAAAACTGGCCGATGGCTGTCTGTCGCCCGACAAGGTGGAAGGACTTTCCGCTGTCCTAGACCAACTGACGACCGCCCTCAGCAACGAGGCCGATGACCGCATGGAGGCAGACAGAGACTTGCAACGGGATGTGAGGGAATTGAAGGAGACGGTCATCAGGTCTATCTCCATCAACTCCGGACAGAGAGTATATCCCACCGACGGGCATGTCAATCTCCTCGTCAACGGAAATGGCGGCGGTGCCGCCAGTCCAGACACGACCACCGTCACCCAACTGCTGCAAGGGGCGTTTGCCTATGCCGGACAGCCCTTGCTGCTTCCCTTGGCAGCCTTCGCCGAGGTGGACGACGATGCCATTGAGGGCCGTTTCTATGGTGATCCCACGCAGCATGTGCTCGACATTGTTTGGGACAACCGTCGCCGGCAAGCGCTCATGCCGCATGAGGGGAGATTTTATACCATCTGGTCAGACGTGCCGGGGGAGATGGCTTCCTCTGATGCCTACACGCCCGCGACCTCCGGCAACTTCTACTACATGCTCCATGAGGGACAACTGACCATCTACCATTGGAACGATGATGTCGATGTCAACAATCTCGTGGCCACAGGGACAGGCAGTGACGCAGGGGTCTATGTGGCCAGCGGACTATCAGAAGGCGACTTCGATATCCGCGATGAGGCGGGTTGTTGCATTGCCGTCTTCCGTGACGGACATTTTCAAGTGAAGAACTTCAATACCGCCGAACAACCGGAGATACGCGACAGCCACGCCGATTTCGCCATCACCGATGAGGCAGGCTACAGCATCGTGGAGTTTGCCGGAGGACATATCCGGACAAAGCACTTCGACTCGTCGGAGACTGGTAGTGGAAACACCCTTAGAGTGTTGGCTATCGGCAATTCCTTCTCCTATGATGCTTATTCCTATGTGCCGAAGTTGCTTGAGGAGATGACCGGCGCCCATGTGGTCTTCGGCATTCTCTTCAAGGCAGGATGCTCCTTACAGGAACATTGGGAAGACTACATCAGTACCAATTCACCCTATGAGAATACATCGGATGTGTCTGCCCATTACGGAAAATATACCACCACGTCGGGCGCATGGCAACAAAATCCCACCCGTCCCACCATCCGTGCCGTGCTCGAGTCCGAACCATGGGATATCATATTGCTTCAACAAGCTTCGTCATTGAGTACTGATTACAGCACCTACCAGCCCTTCCTCAACCAGATCATCAGTGATATCGCCACACATGTGTCGTCATCAGTTAGGTTTGGCTTCCTGCTCACGCCAGCGTTGCCTCCCGATAATGCCGGACGCACCATCGAAAACGCTGACGCCGACTTCGCTGCCACCGCACAGGTGATGCAGACCATCCTTGATGAGACCCTTGTCGATTTCATCATCCCTGGCGGTACGGCCATCCAGAATGCCCGACATACGACGCTTGACCACATTCCCACTGTCAACAATGTCTGCGGACATCTCAACTACGTCGGCGAGACAGGCATCGACAGCCATCTGAATGAAGGCCTGCCTTGTCTGGTGGAGGCCTATGCCTGTGCGCTGCAACTGATGGTGGAGACCGGCAGGACACAGAAAGGCATCTTGGGCAGCCGCTTCCGGCCTACCGATGAATGGATCCATGCGCTTAACGTGATAGGGCAGCAGGGTACCTCTGCCGGTGTGACCGACGCCAACTGTCTGTTGGCACAGAAATGCGCTGTCTGGGCTGTGAAGAAACCGTTTGCACTTACGCTATCTATTGAGAGCGTGGCATCATCCTAACCAGGCATTCATCTCATCATGATGCCTCTCATCATCTTTCAGATTATCATAAAACGTTAGACTTTTCAGATGTTTCATCCACTTCACAAATGGGAAAATCACTTGTTATCAAAAAAGCCGACTTCTCGACCAACGGGATCTTGGCACAACATGCAGAGATCGGGTGGATAGGGCTCTCTGCCACCCGCCTTTCTTTCATTTCTTCTGGCATCACCCTGAAAAACAGGTCACGGTTGGTCATCGATTTCTCCACCAAAGAGTTTGTCCCCACAGAAAACGACCGCGGAGGATATATCGGTGCTGTAGCCAACAATGGTCATGTGCTCGCTCTCTGGTTCACGGCAAAATACAATACGGCCGTCAGCCCGCCAATTCTTGCCAGAGGACTGCAGGTCGTCTATGGCAATACCAACAGTAGCCGGTCACACAGTCTGACTCTCTCGTCGAATATCTATGATGGCAACCGCCATACCGTCGACGTGTCGCCTGAAGGCGTGAACTTCGATGGAACCCAATATTCCTGGCCCGACCAGACGTTTGTCAACAATGACAGAGGACTGGGTACAGCGTTCTTCTACCTGGATTCAGCCAACTGGATAACGTCATTGCCGAATGATGATTACTTCACCACACAACCTGATATGGTGAGAATCCATCAGGTGAGGATCTATGACGACACCGATGAGGCTTCGCTCGTCTTTGACGGCGTACCTGTGAGGAAGACCGACGGCACAATCTGCTATTACGACCGGGTATCAAGAAACTATTTCACCCGCAACGACGGTTCCACACCCGTCAGTTCAGAAACCACCGAATAATTATTGTCTATGACATCATCACTCATCATCCGCATGGCAGACTTCTCCCAAGGAGGTCAGCCATGCCCTTATCATCCCCCTTCACCACAAGATCCCGATCCCCCGTCGCCAATAGACCCCGATCCTCCTTCGCCAGAAAATCCCGACCCCTCTGAGTCTCCCGACCTCTTTGCTTTTGCTGACCAATTGATCGCCACGCAATTAGGGATGGTTGCTGACAACTCGCAGGCGAAGACCAGTAATTGGAACATTCTCCGCCAGACCCTCAACGGACGGACCACCCCTGTCGCGATTCATCTCGACGGATGCTTTCATGTGATGGCCTCTGACATCAGGACAAGCAACAAGATCACCTTGACCTGTCCGCTCCGGCTGACTGGAGGTGAACTTGTCATCCATACCGATGCCGGAGCCTACATTTGGGATGGTCCCTTGGTGAAAGGCAGCAATCCTGCCCATAGCGTGCTGATGGCCTTGGCCAACGGATGCGCCATAGAAGCCGACGGCGTGACGTTCACCAATGAGCGAGAGGGGTTGTGGAACCATCTGCAATACGTCTTTGCCTCTAGTATCACCGTCAGGGGAAGTTACCTGTCAGGACTGTCGGAGGAGGTCGACAGGGTGCGGCTCACCAGATGTACCTTTCGCGTCATCGGCGCCCTGAGGCTCACCATGCGGGTCAATGAGCGGGCAGACGGCAAAGGTGCGTATGCCGATGTGGGCTACGGCGATATACTGGTCAGCCAATGCTCATTTGATGTCACCGTTCCTCATGTGATATATTTCAGTGGGGGAATCATCAGAAACAAGTGCATCATCGAGCACAACCATGTGGTCAATCTCAACGGTTCCTTCTTTACCTTCGACTGTGACGGATCAGCAGCAGACGTCAGACAGTTCCGCCACAACCGACCGATCATTTTCCGTCACAATTACCTTACCACACGACAACCCTCTGCGGCGGAATATGTTACCGCCCTGCTCACCAAAAACCATGCCGCACAAGTCTATGGCAACACGTTTGACCACTTCTTTGGGGCCAACTGTGTCAGAGAAGACCTGCTGCTCATGAGGACGAGAGGAAGTGGGTTGGAGAATGTCATCAATGAGAACGTGCTGACGGTGGAGGGAAACGCGCTCTGTGGCTTTTATGAGATCTATGCATCGGTCGCCGAACTCGACTTTCATGACAATATCATCACCGACTGCCTGGCCTATAATCTCGGTGACCAGCGTGACAGTTATCCCTCAGTGACGACCTGCAAGTCGAAACAGCGCTACGAGACCGATATCACCAACTACCGCCGCATCTGCCACAACAGGTGGACATGGGATGAGCAGGCATGCAGGAACTTGCTGGAGGATGCCTATGATCATGTGCTCACACCGCTCAACACCTTGCGGCAGGCTGCGGGCCTCGCTCCATACTCGGTGACGAAAGAGGCATGGATCAGACAGCAGTATTATACCTCGCTCTTCGACTATGTGGCCAATATCGATGAGATCACATTTGAACATAATGTGGTGAGCATTCCCGGTGGTGTCATCCATGGGGTGTCGGTGCTCAACAACCCGATAGCGAGTACCTGCTTTCATATCAATGACAATCTGTTCTCTTGTCAGAAGATCACGGGAGCCTTGTGCCGTTTCCGACCTATGATGACGCTCGCACCCACCAAGGTCGCCCATTCTGATACCTACGAGGGCTTGCCGTGGCATGACTGGGATGTGCTGCTGGGAGACCTGGTGACACCGTCTGACGGCCATTATGCCCTGCGGTTACTCGACGGGAGCGCCGTGCAGCCGGGATATAGTTATGGCGGAAGACCCTGGGAATGGTGGGTGGAGCATCGCTATGCCTGCATCTCGTTTGGCGTCAATCAGAGAGCGTCGTTCACCATCGGCAACGATACTTACACCACGCTCAGCATCAATGACATCTATTCCCTCAAACGGCTCGTCAACCGCAATGGTGAGGTGTGCCGCGTGAAATACATCTATCACAGGACGGTGCGCGACGGGGCCACCAAAAACTCATGGATGGAATTTATTTTCATCGATGATGGGGTGACACTGGTCAAAAACACCGACAACAGAAATGCGGTGGAATGTGTGACCTATTATGTGATGAGACATGCCCTCCCCGAGGTGGAGGTGTGCCGCAACACCATCCATACTGATGAGTCGGCGATGCCTGTCCTATTGCTCCGGTCATTGTGCAATATGCCCATCCAGGGCAACGACGGCTATGGTTCCGGCGACATTCTCATGTGGCGCAATGCTTTCGGTCGGGTGACGGTGAGCGGAAACTCCATCACGGGGGCTGCCTATGTGAGTGATCCTGGCTACACCCAGCATTATACCGAAGAGGGCAATACGGCCAATGCGGATGCGGTCTTTACCAAAATGCCCTTCAGCGCTGGCAGTTGGCGGGATATCGCTGTGCGCAACTTCTCTTCCGACGACCAGTCGGAAATCAGATTGCCCGCTGCATACGGCGTCTCTGATAATGGCAATATGACATCACTCGATATCGTGGTAAATGGGGTAAAAAACCTGCGGAGATGGCATACGAGGATGCGCTTCACACGGGAGGCGCCCCTCAAATTCTACCTCTACGACTATTTCGACCGTGCCAAGGCGGTCGATGACGACGGCTATGTGGAGGGCGTTCACTACTTGGCAGGGACTTCCATCATCAGCTATGCGATGACACTCGATTATTCCGTCGGCGGACAGCCGTTTCACAAGCAGATGACCTTCACCATCAGAGGGTATCAGACGGGAAATGCCATCCGTACCTTGGTGGAAGGGACTGCCGATGAACATGTCGGCATCATCGTGACACAGGGCAAGGATGTGTCTGGCGGGTTGCAACGGGGCATCATCGGAGGTGGGAGGATGACGGTGGTCTCGCTCTTTGAGAAGACCAGAGCCGACGGCGATGTCATCATCGGATGGAGCAGGCTCTCATAAGATTTTCTAGGATTTCCTAGGTCTTCCTAGTATCTCCTAGGACTTCTCAAATTCCATCAATCTCAATTCTCAAATCCAAATCAATATGAGACAACTATCATTTTTTCATTTTGGCGGTGAGGATTACAGCCTCCCGCAGGGACCGGCAGGCGACTCTGCCGTCTTCGACCCGGATACGGGGAATATCCTCGCTACACTCGAAAGCACCACGGGGCAGTCGACCACCACGGCCATGACGCAAAAGGCGGTCACCGATGAACTGGGCAAAAATGCCAACAAGGTGTGGACCAGCCTAAATATCTCCTGGAACAAAAATGATAAATACTACAACGAGAATGGCGGACTCACCGCTACCAGCGGATATGACAACGCCGTTGTGGACGTCTCCGCTTATCAGGGGAGAAACATCGTCATTTATGTCTATATGGGGGCTGTGGTATGCTCCATCTTCAAAGACACCAACGGCACCAAACTGACAAGTAAAAAAAGTATGACAAGCGGCACATGGAGTACCACCGTGCCGGCTAATGCCACTACATTGTGCCTGTCCAACTCAAGGTCAAAAAACAGTGCGCCCTATGTCAAGGTGCACACATCCGACAAACTGGCCATCGAGGTGGCCAACGAGAACGCAGC
>CADCQC010000474.1 GCA_902803455.1 uncultured Prevotellaceae bacterium | reverse complement strand
CTTCTTATATCATCTTAGACCATCATGAAGAATATCATCCTTTTTACCATTCTGTCGATCATGCCTTTGTGGGCTATTGGTCAGAATATCTCGTTTCAAGACGAGTATGTCAAGCGTAAATGTGTCGCCAACTGGGATAAGAATGGCGACGGTGAACTGAGTAGAGGGGAGGCTGCTGCCGTCACCGACTTGGGACATGTGTTTGAAGAGCAACCAAGACTTGCCAACCGCGGATGGCCGGGAGATAAAATCCGGTCGTTTGATGAGCTGAAATATTTTACCGGCCTCAAAAAGATTGGAGAAAGCGCTTTTAAACAATGCGCCATGTTGACTACCATCACCATTCCCAAAAATGTGAAGAAAATCGAAGCATATGCTTTCTATGGCTGTTCCAGCTTGAAATCGATCACATTGCCAGAAAGGGTGGATTCCATTTTTGAAGCGGCTTTTCATGATTGTTCACAGTTGACTGACATCCATCTCCCCAAAAAGATGTCTTTTATTGGAAGTACTGCCTTTTGGTCGTGCAGCGCGCTGCAATCTGTCGTTATCCCTAATGGTGTGGATGAGGTGGCTTATTCTCTTTTTGCATATTGCTCCAAACTGTCTTCCGTCACTATCCCTGATGGTATTTATCGAGTTGCAGATAAAGCGTTCGAGGGTTGCAAGAGTCTCACGTCCATCTCCATTCCCGACAATGTGACGGCCATTGAGGAAAAGGCTTTTAAAGATTGCACGGGACTTACCTCCGTCATCCTTCCAAAGGAACTGATGGTCATCAGGGCAAACGCTTTCGAAGGTTGCACGGCACTGACCTCCATCACCATCCCCAAAAACGTGACGGGTCTGGGAAAGGATGTCTTCTTAGGCTGCTCGAAGTTGACCGCTCTAAAAGTGGAGGAAGGCAACGCTTACTATGACTCGCGTGATGGGTGCAATGCCCTTATCGAGAAAGAGTCCAACAAACTGATCCGGGGATGCCAGAACACCCGCATCCCCGATGGGGTGACAAGTATCGAGGACCGGGCATTCAAAGGGTGTTCCCGTCTGACTTCCATCACCATCCCCAGCAGTGTGACGAGCATTGGAAACCAGGCCTTTGAAGACTGTTCACATCTGGTCTCCGTCAAGATTCCCGATCAGTTGACGTCCATTGGAAAGGCGGTGTGGAAAAATTGTGAGGCTATCAGTGAAATTGATTGCGGCATGAAGCAGCCCTTTGCCATCTCAAAAGACTGCTTCAACAGTTACACTTATGCCAAGGCGGTGCTGCGCGTGCCTGATGGCAGCAGAGATGCCTACGCCGCCCTCGACGGTTGGAAGAAGTTCTCCCAGATACAGACCCGATAACAGTCAGGGCATGGCTGACGCTTATTTCTTGTTGCGGAAACAGACATGCGCTCCTTCGATGCTCTCGCCTGTGTGGAGTTGGCCGACAGCGGCCACACGCCACCAGCGGAAGGGCGTGCCTTTATATAGGCGCAGATACTGTGATGAGGAGGTCTGGAGAAGCCACCAGTGGTGGAGGTCATTGCTTCCGTAGAGTGCCACGCCGATATGACTCCCGTCTGTCCCCTTGTCGTGGAATAGACCGCGCACAATCAATCTTTCCACCCGTTTCGCCCCACACTGGCCAAAGTCGAGCGGTCGGCTGCATAGCACCACCGGCATACGGCATCCCCTCACGAACATGATTTTCCCGATCTCCCGGCCTTGCGGGGTGTCTGTGACACCCCAGACGGTCTGTCCCGCACGCATCGTGGCGGAGAGCGTGGCGGAGAGGGTGCACCATGCACCTGACTGTAGTGAATAGACAAGGATGTGAGGCCAGGGAGATAATGTGTTATCATCACCAGATGAGTGGTCTTCAAGAGATGGCGCACCATCATCGGATGAGACATGAAACCACAGCCGATCGTTGGCGCTGTCATATTCGATGGTGGCTTTTTTCAGAAAATCTTTTTTCCAGTCTGGGTAGGCGATGACGGTTGGCGGCAGACCTTCTTCTGTGGCGACGATGTCGGCGGCATGGGGGAGGGTGGCGAAGGAGATGGCCTCGCCAGCGATGGCGTCGGAGAGGCAGGTGGCGGTCGAACCCTTGACGAGCATGACGCCTCGCTCACTGATGAACGCCACACCGTCGGCCGTACAAGTGACTTGACGGGGGTGGGAGATGCCGAGACGTGTCACCGCCTGTTGGGCATGCCATCGGCCGCCACTCATCCGCAGGAGCCAGAGTCCTCGGTCGGTGAAGGCGTAATATTGTCCGTCACCATAGAGGCCGTCGGCGGTGCGGCGTGTGTTGCCTGTGAGAAGGAGCACCTTCCCGTCGCCGAGGCTAACGGCACTCTCACGGGGAAAGACCAATGGGTTGGAGAGGCGTGAACTGCTCAGACGGGTGGTGTCGCGGGCGATGGTCCATGTCTTGCTCACCTGTGAGGCATGTCGCTCATAGTCGGCTGCTGTCTCTTCCTGCCAGATGGCATATTGTTCGGTGGGTTGTGTTGTGTCGTAGTCGGTGTCGAGGTGCCTCACCTGTTGGAAAAGCAGTGAGAGGACAGCGGGTCGCGAGGTGTGGTGCACCTGTCCGGTAGCGGAGTAGGCGCAAGCCATCATGTCTTTGTCACCCAACTGCTGCAGATGTCGCCGCGGGGTGTAGTAACGGTAGCCATCGCCGTCTGCCAAGCGCAGGTGCCAGTCGGTCTCTCTCACATGGGTGCCACAGTGCATCATCATCCCGGGAAGGGGATAGGGCACAGAGGCGTGCCACCACACTTCCTTCACCTCATCATCGTCGGTGATGGCATGCACCACGAGGTCGGCCGATCCGTCAGGAGAGAGCAGCGTGTCGATATACTCACCGGCCATCCGTTGTGCAAAGCGGTAGCGGATACCGATCTCCAGGGGATGGTGGAGGAGGGTGGCGGTCTGCCACAGGGTGACGCGTCCTTGATGGCTGCAGGCATCGTGAGCGGTCTGGTCGAGTTGGTGCAGTTGACGGAGGTCGATGGCTTCTGCGCTGGTCGCCGTGGTGGGGACGAGGATGGGCGTGCCCCACAGGTGACGGCTGATGGTCATCGTCTTGTGAAAGGTCATGGAGGCCACTTCCTGAAGCACTTCGTTCCCACCCTCATGGGCGAGGGTGATGGAGATGGTGTGTTCGGATTCATCCTTCTCATAGTAGGCCACACGGCTTGTGTCGAGAAACGGACACGGAGGACTGAGGAAGATGTCGACACCCTCGATGAGTGAGGAGGGCATCTGTTGCGGATGCCGTGGTGTGACGGTGAGGAAATGACGGTGCAGGTAGGCGGTGGTGCGCAGGATCCTGTTCTCACG
>CADCQC010000473.1 GCA_902803455.1 uncultured Prevotellaceae bacterium | reverse complement strand
CTTCTATTCGACGGCAACACTTTTAGCCAGATTTCGCGGGCGGTCGACATCCTTACCTTTACATACAGCGATGTGATAAGCGATCAGTTGCAGAGGTATCGATGCGATGAGTGGTTGGAAGCACTCCATCGTATCAGGCAGTTCAATGACATGATCAGCAAATTTTCTTACTTGCTCATCCCCCTCAGTGACCAGAGCGGTGACACGTCCTCCCCGGGCTCTGACCTCCTGAATATTGCTGATCACTTTCTCATACAGTCTGTCACGAGTGGCGATAACGAAGACAGGCATCTCGGAGTCGATCAGTGCAATCGGCCCATGTTTCATTTCAGCAGCAGGATAACCTTCAGCATGAATATACGATATTTCCTTCAGTTTGAGAGCCCCTTCAAGAGCCACAGGATAGTTGTATCCTCTTCCAAGGTAGAGGCAGTTTTTTGCATAGGTGAAGATAGGAGCCAACCGTTCGATCTGCTGATTGGCTTTCAGTGCCATTTCCATTTTTTCAGGTATTCTCACCAATTCAGCCACCATTTCTTTCAGTTTGGCGCCAGAGATGGTGCGACGCTCATTAGCCAGGCAGAGAGCCAACATCGACAAAACCGTCACCTGTCCGGTGAACGCTTTTGTAGACGCCACACCAATCTCCGGTCCCACATGGATATAGACGCCCGTCTGTGTCAATCGAGGGATAGAAGCCCCGATGGCGTTGCAGACGCCGAATACGAAAGCCCCTGATTTTCTTGCCAGTTCAATGGCAGCCAAGGTATCAGCCGTCTCACCACTTTGTGAGATAGCGATGACCACATCATCAGGGAAAATGACAGGATCGCGGTATCTAAATTCCGATGCGTACTCCACCTCCACAGGGATATGGCAAAGGCTCTCGAAGAGTTGTTTTCCGATGAGTCCGGCATGCCAACTTGTGCCACATGCCACGATGATAATCCTTCGGGCGCCCACCAATTTCTCCCTATAATCAATCACAGCCGACAAGGTGATGCGGTCACCATCCACATTGATACGTCCGCGCATACAATCCCTCAAGCAGTTGGGCTGCTCAAAGATTTCCTTCAACATGAAGAAAGGATACCCCCCCTTCTCCAGTTGTCCCAATCTCACATCAATCTGTTTCACTTTCGGGTGCTGCGCCTCGTTATCCATGTTTACCACACGGAGTTTCTTTCCCCATTGTAGTACAGCGATATCTCCGTCGTTGAGATAGACCACCTGGCTGGTATATTCCGCAATCGGACTAGCATCCGAAGCCAGATAGAAAGCCCCATCCTCTCCAAGTCCCACGACGAGCGGCGAACTCTGTCGTGCGCAAATGATGGTATCAGGGTTTTCCCGATCGAGGATAGCGATCGCATAAGCCCCGATGACCTGATGTAGAGCCACCTGCACCGCTTCGAGCAGACTAAGGTTATTATTTAACATAATATACTCGATGAGTTGCACCAATACCTCAGAGTCGGTGACACTTTTGAAAGTGATTCCCCTCTCGGTCAGTTTTTCCTTGATGGTGATATAATTTTCTATAATGCCGTTATGAATCAATGCCAACCTCCCCGATGCGGAATAATGCGGATGGGCATTGGTGGTGCTGGGCTCTCCATGTGTAGCCCACCGAGTATGCGCGATACCCGCCTTTCCCGAGATGTCCTTGTCCTCACAATAAGTTTCAAGGTCGGCCACTTTTCCTTTAGCCTTATATACATTAAGATGGCCCTGCTGGTCAACCATAGCGACACCAGCACTGTCATAGCCACGGTATTCCAATCTTTTCAGCCCTTTGATCAAAATAGGATAAGCGTTCTCCGTACCGATATATCCAACGATTCCACACATAATAATAAAATATAAACAAACGTATAAATGATGAAAAATGGCGTATTCAGCAACCAAAGCCAAATACGGATGCAAAATTATCACAAAATGTCAGAAAACAAAAGAAAAACGCACTTTTTGTTTCAACAAATCAAAAATAGATGATAATTTGACATAACAGCTTGCCACAAACCGACATTTTGCCATTATCAAGAGCCGTAATCCGTCATTATGAAAGGAAATCACTTTGCACACAGTCGTTAGTCACCATCAGCATACATGTGCAGCATATGACTCTCAGATCAAAATCAAGCCTTATGTCTAAAATCATCATTTATTGGGATTTTGAAATCAAAAAAAACATCGTACCTTTGCACCCGAACTTTTGACGCGAAAAAAGAAATCTTGCAAGAAATCATGAAAAGAATCATCTTTTTGTTGTCTATAGCTTCCACGCTTGTCATGCCATCACAAGCACAAAGGCAGGATGATATGAGGCAAGTGGTGGAATACCTGGCTTCTCAGGAACTGGGCGGCAGATATCCCGGCACTGCGGGCGACACGCTCGCCTCAGAGTTTATCGTCAGCCAGTTGCGCAGCCTGAAGCTCAAGCCTATCATCAAGGGAAAGAAGAAAAAAGGGTTCTATCATGATTTTACATACGGTAAGACCGAGAAGAGAACCACCCATAACATCTTTGCCGTCCTTCCTGGCAAGGACAAGCATCTGAAGAACGAGTATATTGTGGTAGGCTCTCATTATGACCATCTGGGAATGGGAGGAGAAGGTTCCGGCTCACGCCGTCCCGATACCTTAGGTGTACATCCCGGAGCCGATGACAATGCCAGCGGCGACGCCGTGGTGCTACAGTTGGCCCGGCATTTCAAGAAGACCGGTTCACCCCGAAGCATCATCTTCGCATTCTTTGGTGCCGAGGAACAAGGCCTTGTCGGTTCGAAGTTTTTCCTGGACTGGCTGAAGCACGATGACAATCGCCGCATCAACCTCCCTGCCGATAAGGGTGGAATTGTCGCCATGGTGAATCTTGACATGGTGGGACGCATGCGCAACCATTCCCTCAGTGTATCAGGCACAGGCACCAGCAGTACCTTCAAGGGAATGGTAGAGTCTGTGGCCGAACAGGCTGGTGTTCACGTCAGTTGTATCCCTGACGGCTATGGTACGAGCGACCAGGCATCATTTGTGGCAGCCGATATCCCTGTGCTCTTTCTCACCACAGGAGGGCACATGGAGTATCATACCCCTGCCGACATCCCTTCCACCTTGAATTACGATGGTATGCAGCAGACTCTGGAGTTCTCTCAAGAATTGATTTCCCGACTATCAGCCATGCCCGAGTCGCCCGATTACATCAACGTGCCCAGTACTCAGACGATGAAGCATGCCAAGTTTAAGGTCACTTTGGGTCTTATGCCAGATGTCATGGGAGCGAGTACCACACCAGGCCTTCGCGCCGACATCGTGGTGGCCGGTAAGCCTGCCCACGAGGCCGGCATCCGCAGTGGCGACATCATTCAAGAAATAGATGGCAAGCCCGTCAACGACATCAACGAATACATGGAGCGTCTGTCAGAGCTCACGGCAGGCACCACCATTCCCGTGAAAGTGCTCCGTGACCAAGAAACCATCACCTTCCAAGTTCACTTAACACCTCCAGTGAGATGAAGAAAACCATGTTTTGGCTTCTCGCCATTGTCATCACTATTGCGTTGAGCATCTATCAGCGCATGACCGGTCCCACTTATCCCAAGAAAGTAGCAGTGGAACTCCAAGGAGAGATTTACAAGATAAAACTCCCCAGGAGCGGCGTGCAGCATGACGAGATCGTGACACTCAAAGGAGCGCCTTCATCGACCAATGCACAAGTACATTACCGCTGTTATCCCACTTCCGACGAATACAGCACTGCCGATTTCACCTGGAAAGATGGTGAATTACAGACAGCATTGCCCGTGCAACCCGTCGGCGGGAAACTGCAGTATTACATCACTGTCGACGGGAAGGACTATCTCGCCGACGAGCCCGTGGTGATCCGTTTCAGACAAGATGTGCCAGCCGGCATACTGATTCCCCACATCCTGCTGATGTTTGCCGCCATGCTATTTGCCATCTATACGCTGATGCTGGTCATCACCGGTAAGACATACAGCAAATGGCTGAAGATCACCGTAGTTACCCTGTTTGTGGGAGGCTTCATCTTCGGCCCTCTTGTGCAGCATGCGGCATTCGGACCATGGTGGACCGGTTTCCCCTACGGCACAGATCTCACCGACAACAAGACCTTCCTGTCTTTCTTATTCTTCTTGGCAGCACTTGTCACATTGAAGTGGAAATACAACAAGTGGGTT
>CADCQC010000472.1 GCA_902803455.1 uncultured Prevotellaceae bacterium | reverse complement strand
GGAGTAACTCACGCCAAGATTCTCAGCCAGCCGTTGAATGGTGAGGTCGCTCTCAAGTGCCTCACGGATGCGCAAGCGAGCCAGATTGATCATCTCCACATGGGAATGGTTTTTGTTGAGTTTGATGTTGCGTTCCAACGAATACATCACACCAATGAGATGATTGACGATGCCGGCCAAGAGTTGTTGAGAATAAGCTGCTTCCTCCATGGCTGCGCTAAGTGCCTTGTCATAGAGTTCCACGATGTCGGCGGAAAAACCTACATGATAGACAGGTTTTTCAGGTTGCAGAAAACCACCCGCCACGCGATCATCCATGTTCTTCCCTTTGAAACCGATCCAGTAACTCTTCCACTGGCTCCCAGGTGATGGACCATAACTGTGCCATTCACCAGGAAAGAGAAGGAATATGTCACCAGTTCTGATTTTCATCTCTTTGATATGGGCTGAACGGAAGAAACCCTCACCTTCAACCAGATAGAGCATCTGATATTCATTAAGATAACGGCCTCGCTCCATATCGAAATAATAGCCGTCAGCATGACCTTTCGTCGGATAGTGCTCATTGGCAGCCACTTCATCCATCCCCACGGTACTTACCGTGAGACCCCATGAAGCATCTCGATCATTTGCCACCAGATATTTGCTGTTTTGCATAAGTATCACGATTTCTATGAATGCAAAAATACAAAATCATGTACAAAAATCAAAATAAATGCCAAAAAAAAACGTCGCAATCAAAAAACGGATAAGATGTTTGAGTTATCGGCTACTTTTTCGTAACTTTGAACCCGAATTATCTATTCTTTGTGATATCTCATGAATAAGAAGACCATCCTTCACATCTTGTTTTTGCTCCTCCTGTCGGCAGCATTACTCTATCTGACCCGTTCGTTATGGATGTCATTGGGCATTTTGATGCTGTTGTTACTCATCGACTCTCTACTGCTTCAATATGACAATAAACGAAGACGTGAATGGGAAGAAAGACAACGACAGCGGATGCTGGATGACGACGAGCAGGAAGACAAGCAATCATGAAGGTTATGGCTATTTGAAAATGCAACAACTGCGACAATTATACTTTCAGCACTTCGGTTACGAACCGGCAACCATGACTGCCATTGCAGGGGCGGGCAGTAACCGAAATTATTACCGGCTGTCGTCACTCGATGGGAAAAGCATTATCGGTGTCGTGGGGACCAGTCGTGACGAGAATGACGCCTTTATCTATCTATCTCAACATTTCAGGAAGAGAATGTTGCCTGTGCCTGAGGTCGTGGCCGTCAGTGATGACCACATGAGGTATCTTCAGCAAGACCTTGGGACGTATTCTCTCTTTGACGCCTTGAAAGGAGGACGTGAGGCTGGAGGACGATACAACTTGAAGGAGCAGCAACTTTTGGTAGAGACAATCCGTCTGTTACCTGAAATACAAATACGTGGCGCAAGAGGACTTGAATGGGAACATTGCTATCCAAGTCCAGAATTTAATGAGGAGAGCGTGCTCTTCGATCTCAACTATTTCAAATATTGTTTCCTCAAGCCAACAGAACTTGACTTCCATGAGATGAAATTGGAGGCCAATTTCCGTCTGTTGACCAAGGACTTGTTGTCAGAACCGAACGACAGTTTCATGTATCGTGACTTTCAGGCACGCAATGTCATGCTCAGCGCACAGGGGCATCCCATGTTTATCGATTTCCAAGGTGGACGTAAAGGACCCCTATATTATGATCTTGCTTCATTTCTGTGGCAAGCCTCAGCAAAGTATTCTGACAAATTGCGTCGTCGATTGATCTACGAATATTATTATGCGCTCAAGAATGTGGCTGAAGTGCCCTCCAAACGACATTTCATCTCACGTCTGGCACTCTTTGTCCTTTTCCGTACCATGCAGGTGTTGGGAGCTTATGGATTCAGAGGCTACTTTGAGCGGAAACAACATTTTATCGATTCTATCCCACCTGCCATCGCGAATCTCAGGCAACTGATCAGTCATGAGGATTTTCATTATCCTTATCTGATGGAAGTGTTGAATCGGCTGACGCAATTGCCACAGTTTGCTGTAGATGAAGAAGCTCCACAGGTAAGAGCCGATGGTTTCAGAACCACCGACAAAAACATCTATGATGCCCACAGGGCCGACGGACCAGCTACATATTCTAAATACGACGGAAAAGGTCCACTAGTCGTGCGAGTTTTCAGCTTCTCATATCGGAAAGGTATTCCCGAAGATGAGTCTGGCAACGGGGGCGGATATGTGTTTGACTGCAGAAGTACCCACAATCCAGGGCGCTATGAGCCATATAAGCAACTGACTGGACTTGACGAACCTGTCATACGTTTTCTAGAGGATGACGGTGAGATCCTCACGTTCCTTGATAGCGTATACAAG
>CADCQC010000471.1 GCA_902803455.1 uncultured Prevotellaceae bacterium | reverse complement strand
ATGATTCCTGGTACGCTGAAGGGTACCAAGGCCATCGGATGGTTTATCGATGAATATGGCATCGCACAGGTATCGATGAACATCACTGATATCAACGAGACTCCACTCCACAAGGCTTTTGATGAGGTGTGCCGATGTGCTCAGGCAAGAGGTATACGCGTCACTGGTACTGAGATCGTCGGACTCACACCCAGACGCACACTGCTGGAGGCAGGTAAGTACTTCCTTGAAAAACAACAACGGTCAACGGGGATTCCCGAAAAGGATATCATCGATATCGCCATCCATTCCATGGGACTCGATGACCTGAGACCGTTCAATCCCAGAGAAAAAGTGATCGAATACTTGCTTCAGGATGCCGAGCAACAGCAACCGCTTCTTGCTGATCTCACCGTGAAATCTTTTGCTGAGGAAACTTCCAGAGAGTCGCCGGCACCTGGTGGAGGAACCATCGCTGCATACATGGGGGCCCTCGGAGCAGCACTGGCGACGATGGTGGCCAACCTGTCGGCCCATAAACCGGGATGGGATGACCGCTGGAAGGAATTCAGTACGGCAGCTGAGGAAGGGCAATTACTCCTCACCACACTCTTGCAACTCGTCGATGAGGACACCAACGCATTTAATCGTATCATGGAGGCCAGAGGATTACCAAAAGTCACCGAGGAAGACAAGAAGGTGAGGATGGAGGCCATCCAAAAGGCCACCGTCTATGCCACGGAAGTTCCCCTCAGAACCATGAGGGAATCGATGAAGGTCTTCACGCTTTGCAGGAAAATGGCCGAACAGGGTAATCCTAACAGCGTATCTGATGCAGGTGTGGGGGCGCTGGCTGCAAGAGCTGCCGTGTATGGCGCAGGACTCAATGTAAAAATCAATGCTGCAGACCTGAAAGACAGACAGATTGCGGATACCTTGACAGGTGAGGCTGAAAGGTTGATGCAACAAGCAGATGTCATGGAACGGGACATCTTGCAGATGGTCAATAGTAAAATATAAGTCGTACATATCCAACACAATAATCATCATGACACAGGAAGCATTCAAAAATGAGATAAGGGCGGGAATCCCTGATACACTGCCGCCCATGCAGGACTATGATCCAGAGATCAACCATGCTCCTAAACGGAAAGATATTCTCACGACAGAACAGAAAAAACTGGCTCTGAAAAATGCCTTGAGGTATATTCCTGAACATCTTCATGAACAACTAGCAGGGGAATTTGCACAGGAACTGAAGGATTACGGACGTATCTATATGTATCGCTACAGGCCCAGTTATCCTATCTATGCGCGGCCGATTGACGAGTATCCTTGTCGGTCGAAACAGGCGGCGGCCATCATGCTCATGATACAAAACAACCTCGACCCGAAGGTGGCGCAGCATCCGCATGAACTCATCATCTATGGCGGAAATGGGGCGATCTTCCAAAACTGGGCGCAATACCGCCTCACGATGAAATATCTCAGTGAGATGACGGATGAACAGACGCTCGTCATGTATTCGGGACATCCGCTGGGACTGTTCCCGTCTCATCAAGAGGCACCAAGGGTGGTGGTGACAAATGGTCTGGTCATCCCCAACTACTCGAAACCTGATGACTGGGAAAGGTTTAATGCGCTCGGCGTGAGTCAGTATGGACAGATGACGGCCGGATCATACATGTATATCGGTCCGCAGGGCATCGTACATGGAACGACAATCACCGTGCTCAATGCTGCACGAAGGAAGATGAAGAAGGGACAAAACGATACCCACGGCATGCTCTTTGTCTCATCAGGACTTGGTGGGATGTCGGGCGCACAACCCAAAGCGGGAAATATTGCCGGTGTGGTGAGTGTCGTGGCTGAGATCAACCCGAAGGCGGCCTACAAACGGTATGAACAGGGATGGGTCGATGAGATGTATGACCAACTTGACATGCTTATTCCTGCAGTGAAAGAGGCGGTGCAGAAGAAACGGACCGTTTCCATGGCTTTTGTGGGGAATATCGTTGACTTATGGGAGCGACTCGCTGAGGAACAGGTCAATGTGGACCTGGGAAGTGACCAAACATCGTTGCACAACCCGTGGGCGGGTGGATACTATCCTGTGGGACTCTCCTTGGAGGAGTCGAAACGGATGATGGCTGAACAGCCGGAGGAGTTCAGAGAGAGGGTGAAGGCATCCTTGAGAAGACAAGTCGCGGCGATCAACCGACTCACGGAAAGAGGTATGTATTTCTTTGATTATGGAAATGCTTTTATGCTGGAGGCGGGACGTGCTGGCGCCGATATCTTCTTGCCCGACGGGCGTTTCAGGTATCCCTCATACGTGCAGGATATCATGGGACCGCTGTTCTTTGACTTCGGCTTCGGACCTTTCAGGTGGGTCTGCACATCTGGGAATCCTGATGACCTGGCGCTCACCGACCAACTGGCGACTGAGGCACTGATGAAATTGAGAGAGACTGCTACCGATGACATTTTAGGACAACTTGACGACAATATCCATTGGATCAGAGAGGCGGGACGTAACCATCTCGTTGTAGGCTCGCAGGCCAGAATCCTCTATGCAGACGCACAAGGAAGAACGGCCATCGCATTGGCTTTCAACAAGGCGGTGAGGGAACATAGGCTGAAAGCGCCTGTCGTCCTCGGTCGTGATCATCATGACGTGTCGGGTACGGATTCGCCTTTCAGAGAGACCAGCAATATCTACGACGGTTCGCAGTTCTGCGCCGACATGGCTGTACAGAATGTCATAGGAGATGCTTTCCGGGGGGCTACATGGGTGTCGCTCCATAACGGTGGAGGTGTCGGATGGGGAGAGGTCATCAATGGTGGCTTCGGAATGGTCGTGGATGGTTCTGAAGAGGCTGACAGAAGAATACGCAATATGCGCTTGTGGGATGTCAACAATGGCATAGCACGCAGAAGTTGGGCAAGAAACATGGGCTCTATTGATGCCATTAAAAGAGAGATGCAACGCACACCGCAACTCTGCGTCACGATGCCTCATCTGGCTGACGACAACTTGATCAATCAAATTTTCTGATGTTTACCGCAAAACATGGCTGTTATGATACATAAAATCAGTGCATGGCATCTCACACAAGACATGATTGATGAGATTATCACCAAGGGATACCAACTGCAACTTGACAAGGATTCCATACGGCGCATCGTGGCATGCCGGGAATATCTTGACCGGAAGGTGGCTGAGGCGGATAAACCCATCTATGGGGTCACCACGGGATTCGGATCGCTGTGTGATGTCAATATCAGTGCCGACCAGATGGCACAACTGCAAATCAATCTGATGATGTCGCATGCTTGCGGCATCGGGGATAGAGTGCCCAATGAGGTGGTCAAGATCATGTTGCTGCTCAAAGTGCAGTCGCTCAGTTATGGACATTCGGGGTGCAAACTCGATACGGTGCAAAGGCTGATCGACTTCTTCAACAATGATATTTATCCGATTGTTTATCAGCAGGGATCTGTGGGGGCATCGGGTGACCTCGTGCCGCTGGCTCACCTCTGTCTGCCTCTCGTCGGTTTGGGAGAGGTGGAATATCAGGGACAGAGGATGACAGGGGCTGACATCTTGGAGAAAATGGGATGGCAACCCATCCGGCTGGGTCCAAAGGAGGGCTTGGCTCTGCTCAACGGCACACAGAATATGAGTGCCTTCGCCGTTTGGTCACTGATCAAGGCGAAGCGGTTGGCAAAATGGGCAGACACCATCGCAGCCTTGTCGCTGGAGGCTTTCGACGGATGTCAGGATCCTTTCAATATCGCCGTTCATCTGGTCAGACCTCATAAAGGACAGATCGCTACGGCTGAGCACCTGAACCAGTTGCTCAGAGGGAGTGAGATGATACGGCAGCATAAGGTCAACGTGCAAGATCCTTATTCTTTCAGGTGTATACCCCAGGTGCACGGGGCTGTGAAGGATACGCTCTCTTATGTGAAGTCGGTGGTCGACATCGAGATTAATGCGGCAACAGACAATCCGACGGTGTGTCCGGAAGAGGATCTGATCATCTCGGCCGGCAACTTCCACGGAGAACCTATCGCTTTGCCCATGGACTTCCTGGGATTGGCTCTGAGTGAACTGGGAAGCATTTCGGAAAGAAGAACATATAAGTTGGTGTCGGGGAAAAGAGGACTGCCCAGTTTTCTGGTCGCCAATCCGGGACTTGACAGCGGGTTCATGATCGTTCAGTATACGGCGGCATCTATTGTCAGCCAAAGCAAAACCCTTTGTATGCCGTCGTCGGCCGACAGCATTCCTACCTCGCAGGGGCAGGAGGATCATGTGAGCATGGGGGCGAATGCTGGCACGAAGTTGTTGCGTATCACCGACAATACGGAAAGAGTGCTGGCCATCGAACTTTTCACGGCAGCACAGGCGCTTGACTTTAGAAGACCGCTAAAATCATCGCCGATGATTGAGCATCTGCATGAGGCTTATCGAAAGGTGGTGCCTTTTATCGACCATGATGTGGTGATGTATCCATGGATTGAGCGCAGTGTGTCTTTCATGAGAGATTATCAGTTATGAGAACATTGATCACACATATCGGATGGCTGGCGGGGATCCAACCACGCGAACGGCTGCGGCTGGAGGGAAAGGACATGGCTTCGACGGGGTGCATGAAAGATGCTTTCCTGCTCATCGAGAATGGACGGATTGCTGATTTCGGACTCATGGAGAGCCTCACCGAGCGGATGAAGAATGATCGCCAACGGTGGGAGAAAGTGCAAGTGGAAGATGCCGAAGGGGGCTGTGTCTTGCCTGCCTGGTGTGATCCTCACACACATCTGGTATATGCTGGAAGCAGAGAGGGGGAGTTTGTTGACAAAATACGGGGACTCTCTTATCTGGAGATTGCAAAACGGGGTGGGGGAATCCTCCATTCTGCCGACAGACTTCATGAGATGACTGAGGACCAACTCTACGAGGTGTCGATGCGACGGCTGGAGGCGGTGGCTGCCACAGGAACGGGATGTGTGGAGATCAAAAGCGGTTACGGACTCAATACCGAGGATGAGTTGAAAATGCTCAGAGTGATCAGACGCATGAAGGATGCGTCACCATTGACCATTAGGGCGACATTCCTTGGGGCGCATGCCGTTGGAAGGGCTTTTACCGGCCGAAGGGAGGCATATGTCAGATTGGTCATCGAGGAGATGTTGCCGGCGGTGGCTGCTGAAAAACTGGCGGATTTCGTCGACGTGTTCTGTGACAAGGGTTTCTTCACCCCTGAGGAGACGGCGGCCATTCTCAAGGCTGCGG
The DNA here is from genome assembly GCA_902803455.1 of uncultured Prevotellaceae bacterium. Lineage (GTDB taxonomy): Bacteria > Bacteroidota > Bacteroidia > Bacteroidales > Bacteroidaceae > Prevotella. Next base: position 574 of record CADCQC010000471.1, on the reverse strand, counting down.
AAAAATATGGTATGAGACCCAAAATTCATGGTTGTGAACTGGCTTCCTCTGGCGGTGTGAAGGTAGCTGTTGCACATCACGCCTTGTCGGTAGACCATTTGGAGAGTGCTGATGAGGAGGATCTGGAGATGCTGAAAGGAACCGACACCATGCCGACGCTCCTGCCGGGAACGTCCTTTTTCCTCAATATGCCGTATGCGAGAGGAAGGGACATGATAGACAAGGGATTAGGCATCGCCCTGGCCACTGATTGTAATCCGGGAAGTACGCCGTCTGCCGACATGCGGTTTGTCGTGTCGCTGGCGTGCATCAAGATGCGGCTGCTGCCAGTGGAGGCGTTCAATGCCGCCACCATCAATGCCGCCTATGCCATGGGACTGAGTCATGACTATGGCAGTATCGCCATAGGGAAAAGGGCATGCCTGCAGATGACGGTTCCCATCCCCTCACTCGACTATAGCCCTTATGCTTACACCCGCAATCTGGTCAAAAAAATGTATTATTAATCCCCCATTTTTCATTTTTCATTTTTCATCTTTCATTTTTCATTTTTCATTTTTCATCTTTCATCTTT
>CADCQC010000470.1 GCA_902803455.1 uncultured Prevotellaceae bacterium | reverse complement strand
GGTTGATGATTTATGCCTGTCTGATACTTATCTGCCTGTTGGCCGGCACCTATCTGCATGAAGAACAAAAGACACAGGCAAGTTGCGGCTCCAGTCGTCCGTCCACCAAAGGAGTGACGCTGAGTCTGACCGCCATTCTTCTCTCCATCACGATTCTGATGGCCCTGGTGCTGTTTCGCTCATATGTGGGAGAGACCTTCACGTCGGGCATTACCAAGAGCCAGACAGCCATCCTGCTGATTGGAGCCATATCGATGGCAGGAAAGATGCTCGGAGGGTGGATCGCTAAAAGTATGGGCATCATCAGGTCGATGATCGGGGTGCTGGTGATCCTGCTTCTGTGCATGATATTCCGCGAGGACAGCGAGGCGCTGCTTTACATCGGTTTATTTGCCGTCAACTGTACGATGCCCGTGACCCTCTATCTGGCGAACGTCGTGCTGGAAGGGCGAGAGGGGCTGGCCTTTGGCCTATTGGCAGCATCCCTGATGCCCGGTTATCTATTGGCATTTATCTGACAGGAACATATACACATCATCATTCAACAAACGGATGGAATATGATACAGAAGATGGCCATGTCGCTATTAGCGACCATCATCATAGAATATGTAGTGCTATTGCTGCTCGGCGAGAAGCGCAAGCGCATCCTCTACTCATCGGTGTTGGTCAATACCCTAACGAATGTGCCCCTATGTGCCTATCTGTTGCTGACAGACAGCAGTTTCATAGATGTCATCATCGGCGAACTGCTGGTGGTCATCATTGAAGCCATTTGGTATTACATACTGTTGCGAGACCGCTCACAAGCCCTCATCTACAGTCTGCTCTGCAATGCCATCAGTTTCCTGACCGGACTGCTTGTGCAATACTTATGGATATATATTTACATCATCAAACAATAACAATATGCTGTTACATCACATTCTTGACGTTATTCCGGAGGGACATTATATCAGACCACGTCCTCACAAGCATTACAACATCCAAGACATCAAGATCCAAGTAGACTCCTTTGACTCGAGTACGCAAGCGACAGACACATTGAGGCCCGACACCCTTGGTGTCGACTCATTAGTCAACGACACCGTCAACTCAGCCCAAGGACTGGTTGGCGGTGCCGGAACTGGTGATGACGCCTCGATGCTTCTGTGGTCGATGGTCACCGTGCTGTTTGCCCTTACCATCTGCCTCTATTTTGTCTATGCCTATCGGCACAGACGCGCTTTGGCATAGGTATCATAGGACTTAGTTTTTGACGAGTCTCACCTCATAGATTTCACCAATCTGCTTCCGCGGTTTGGCCACGAATTTCACGCGCACCTGTGATTTCCCCTTGAGCAGTTCAGCGGGAATGGGATAGGTTTCGTATTTGAATTCCGAGATGCGGTATTTTCCAGTGTTGTTGACCTCTTTCACGAGCACATCATCGATGAAGATATCGAACTCATGTGATTTCCATTCACCGACGCCCCAATACTTCAGACGCAGGCTGAGTTCAGTCAGTCCGTTGGTCTGCATCAGGTAGCTGAAATAGTGGCCATTGCTGGCATCGCGGAAGAAGGTGTCGTTGGTGTTCCCCACCTGTGAGCGGTCGGTCTCCATCTTATGGTCAGTCTCCGGCTGTTGCTCACCCGGCTGCACCTTGTCGACCGTCCTTGCCTCCAGCGCCTGTCTTTCCTGCTCCTCTTTGGCCAAACCGTCAAGATATCCTTGATAGTTGGACTCCGTCAGCGCCAGCCAATACATCATATAGCGTGAGTCGTGTATCTCGAAGAACGGCTGTATCTCATTGCGGATAGCATTCTCCATTCTCGTGGATAGCGTGAAGTGTAGCGGTTTTCCAGGTACAGGTCTCAATTCGTCAGCGATTTTCTCAATCTGATTGTTGATGAGGATAGGCGCCTCGTTGATCGGCAGTTTTTTACCGCTGGCATACTGTCCGAAACGGCTGTCATCAGCGATGAGATGCGCCATGTCCTCCGTGCCGGTCTTCATACCCAGCATGATGGGACCATGCATGAGTGCGATATACTGCGGTTCATTAGGCAGATATTTGATACTGTTGTACATAGGGAAGGTGATGTCGACGACATCGCCTTTTTTCCATTTCCGGTCGATGGCGACGTATGAAGACGGTCCGGTGACGATGTCCACCGGTTTCCCATTCACTTTCACGACCAGCTGACCAGGTTTCACCCATCCAGGGTATCTGACAAGCATCTGGAAATCCCCTTTTCCTTTTTCCACTGTGATGCGACTGTTCTCTGCATAAGGGAAGTTGGTCTCCTGTCGCAAGACGAATCCCCTCTCCTTCCAGTTGAGTTCAGAAGCGACAAAGAGGTTGACGAAGAGACTTGATCCCTTTTTGGTATAGATGAACTGTCCATATTTGCCATGATTCTCCATTCCCGTACCTACGCAGCACCACATCGCCTCGTTGGGAGCCGAGTAGTTGCGGTAATGTCTCGGTCGGGCCGGTGTGAAATAGACATAGCCACCATGCTCCGGATGTTGTGAGGAGAGGATATGGTTGAAGGTCGCCAACTCATAGAAATCGGCAAAGCGAGCCTCCGGATTGCGTCTGTGCAGGAACTCCGTGAGTTTAAGCATGTTATTGGTGTTGCAGCTCTCCGGTCCGTCGATATCGTTGATGAAGTCCATGCAAGCATCCTTGCTGGGGAAGTGCTCACGACGACTGTTACCACCGAATGCCAGCGAACGCTCACCCGTGACGATATCCCAGAAATAGGCACC
>CADCQC010000469.1 GCA_902803455.1 uncultured Prevotellaceae bacterium | reverse complement strand
CGTCAAAGAGGGTGCCGTACCACAGAAAATCGCCGGAGGACTCATCGAGGCCACCATGATTGTGAAGCACGACAACTTTTATTATCTCATCGGTTCTACGGGTACGTGTTGTGAGGGGGCTAAAAGCACTTACAGACTGGTCGTGGCTCGGTCGAAAGATCTGTTCGGGCCGTATGTCGACAGAAATGGTGGAAGTGCCATCGGCGATCATTTCTCACAGCTGCTCAACAGCAGTCCGGAGGTGTATGGACCTGGGCATTGCTCGGAGTTCGTGACCGATGATGCCGGACAGACGTGGATGCTTTATCATGGATACCAGTCATCTGACGTGGATGCTGGACGTGTGATTTATCTCGACAAAATCACCTGGGGCAACGACGGATGGCCGCAAGTGCAGGGCATGCGGCCATCAGTGACGGCAGACGCACCGATATTCAATAACGGCACGGGCATCTCTGAGAAAAAAGCGTCCGACGCATATCTCATTCATCCTGTAAATGAGGGTGGCTATTACCGGATCGAAGGCCCCGAAGGCGAAACGTTCTCTTGGCAACTGTATAATGTCTCCGGACACCTCTTGCTCAACGGGACATCAAAGAGTATGGCTATCGTCGATACATCCTCCATGCACCAGGGACTGTATATGATCAAAGTGAATGGCAAGGCTGGATCTTTCTGTGGAAAGATTCTGAGAATGTGACACCGGGTGGTGTCACTCCTATGGACCGATTGGATCACTCCTTTGACCGATTGGATCAAAAAAACTCCACACGCTCTATACGAGGGTGTGGAGCTTTTAGATGAATCAATGATGGATCACTTGATATACCCCTTGCCTTTACACTTGTTGCATGTTCTGAGGTCAATTTCATCTTTAGAGACATTCATATTCCCTGTTCCGAAGCATTTGGCGCAAAGGGTTACAGGACGGAGATATTGGGCGGATACCCATCCGTCTCTCTCGTCGCCGCCCCATTCCAAAGGTCCTTGAACCAGACAGAAACCGTTCTCTTTCTTTCCACAGTTGGCCACTACATCTCCTTTGGACAGCTGGCGTTTGTTGCCAGTTTCGATGTCATAGATCGGGTAGTTTTTGCCTGGGCCTGTTCTGACGTTGACGTTATTTCCCGTACACACAAAGCCTTTTTTTTGGGCATTAACAGCCATGGTGCCCAACAACAGCATCATTACAAATAATAATCTTTTCATAATATTTTGGTTTTAAGTTGATCTGGTCTTATCCCATCACCACATCAAGTACCATCATCAGGACAAAGCCAACGGCAAAGCCTATAGTGCTTAGATTGCTGTGCCGACCGCCAGAGGCTTCTGGGATCAGTTCTTCTATCACCACATATAACATGGCGCCGGCGGCAAAGGACAACATATAGGGTAGGATAGGCATGAGCATGGAGGCCAGCAGGATAACGGCAAGGGCGCCGATAGGCTCGATGGCGCCACTTAGCGAGCCGATGAGAAACGAGTGCCAACGGCTGTTGCCTGCAGCACGCATCGGCATGGATATGATGGCGCCTTCAGGGATGTTCTGAATGGCGATACCTACAGCGACGGCTAAGGCGCTGGCCGCTGAAATGGTCGTCACATGGTTCTCGGCTCCGGCAAATACCACGCCGACAGCCATGCCTTCCGGCAAGTTATGGATGGTGACGGCTAAGGTGAGCATCGCTGTCTTCGACAGATGGGAGCGCACGCCTTCGGGTTGGTCGGTTCCGATGTGCAGGTGGGGGGTCAGTTCGTCGATCAACAACAGAAACCCCATGCCCAATAAAAAGCCCAAGGCGGCGGGCAGCACCGACCATGCGCCTTGGCTGCTTTCCATCTCCATCGCCGGAATCAGCAGCGACCACACCGATGCCGCTACCATCACGCCTGATGCGAAACCAAGCAATGACTTTTGCAGCCTCTGTGACATCTCTCCTTTCATCAGAAAGACAAAGGCTGAACCGAGCATCGTTCCCAACAGTGGAATCAGCAATCCTATGATCAATGGTGTTGTCATCGGTTGCAAAATTAAGAAAAAAAATCGGAATGAGAAGCCTGTCGAAAGAAAGATGATGTTTTTGAATATGCAATTGGAGGCATGTTCCGTACTGGCCTTGCTTCAGGACATGGTGAACAAGGGGATGTCCAGTTCCACCGAATAGATATCCGCTTCATTGAGGATACGATACGTGTAGTCGCTGTTATAGAGCAGCTTGAGGCGCTTGCGGACATTGGTAAGACCCACTCCGCCTTTCTCCTCGTTGGGCTTGTCGGCCTTTGAGTTGCGGCAGGTGAAATGAAGTCTGTCGCCTTCCACGGATACCTGTACCTCGATGAACGACTCATGCTGATAACTGACACCATGCTTGAAGGCATTCTCGATGAAGGTGATGAGCAGCAGCGGGGGAATCTGGTAGTCAGGTACTTCACTGGGCAAGTCGACGGCAATGCGGACCTTGTCGGTATAGCGCAACTGCATCAGCGTGACATAGTGGCGGATGAAGTCGAGTTCACGTGTCAGCGCCACGGTCTCCTTGTTGCCTTCGTAAAGCACAAAGCGCATCATCGTCGATAGCTCACGGATGGTATCCTTTGCCTTCTCTGGG
>CADCQC010000468.1 GCA_902803455.1 uncultured Prevotellaceae bacterium | reverse complement strand
TTGCAACAGTGAAGCAAATTTAGTTGGAGTGCTTTTTGTATTTTTGCATTCTCAGTGGACAAATAATGCGGGAAAATGATTGGGCAATATGCCATAATAGATATTGAGGTCGGTATGAGTGACCACAAAATCCATGATATCGGAGCTTTGCGATATGATGGTGCCGTCTATCATGGTTGCTCAAAAGAGGAACTGAAAGAATTCCTACAAGAAGTGGAATATGTCTGTGGGCATAATATCATACACCATGATGCAAAGTATCTCTTTGGTAAGGGGGAGTGTCAGTGGCTTCTTGTCGATACACTTTATATGTCGCCGCTGCTCTTTCCTGAGCGCCCTTATCATAGACTTGTAAAAGATGACAAACTGGTGAGTGACCAGGTGAACAATCCCGTCAACGACTGTGAGAAAGCACGTGACTTGCTGATGGATGAAATAGCCTGTTGGCAGAGACTGACTGATGAAAGAAGAAGGATATTCACTACATTGCTCAAAGATGAAAAGGAATTCAGGGGCTTTCTCAGTTTCGTGAAGGCAGACGTTTGTGATGGTGATTTACCTGCTCTCATAAGAAGTGAATACCGTGGACGGATTTGCCAACATGCTGACATAGAGTCTTTGGCCGAACAGAAACCCTGTGAACTGGCTTATGCTTTGTCGCTGATTGACACCAACGATTACCGATCCATCACGCCGGGATGGGTGCTCCATAATTACCCTGGTGTGGAATATGTGGTGGGGATATTAAGGCAACAGCCATGCTCGGAGGCAGATTGTGAATATTGCAGACACCTATTGGATGTTCACCACAATCTGAAATCTTTCTTCGGCTACGATGCGTTTCGTACTTATGAGGGCGAACCACTACAAGAACGTGCCGCAAAGGCTGCGGTGGAGGAACGTTCGCTGTTGGCTATCTTTCCTACAGGTGGTGGTAAATCACTGACCTTCCAACTGCCGGCACTGATGGCAGGACGTGCGGTGCATGGCCTGACAGTGGTCATTTCCCCATTGCAGTCGTTGATGAAGGATCAGGTAGACAATCTCGCAGAGAGAGGAATCACCAATGCTGTCACCATCAACGGACTGCTCGATCCCATCAGCAGATCACTGGCTATTCAGTTGGTGATGGATGGAGAAGCCTCACTCCTCTACATTGCACCAGAGATGCTTCGCTCCAAGACCATCGAGAAAATCCTTCTGGCCCGTCATGTGGTGAGATTTGTGATTGATGAAGCCCATTGTTTTTCCTCATGGGGACAAGATTTTCGTGTGGACTATCTCTATATCGGCAAGTTCATACGTGAATATCAGAAGAAAAAAAGATGTCAGAAGCCTATACCTGTCTCGTGCTTCACGGCTACTGCCAAGCAGAAAGTGATTCAGGATATTTGTGACTATTTCAGACAGACAAATGAAATAAAACTAGATTTATATGCCACAAGTGCTACCCGGTCCAACCTGCAATACGCTGTGATCCATACAGACACTGATGAGGACAAATATCAAAAACTGAGAGCATTGCTTTCTGAAAGTGATAGTCCGGCTATTGTCTATGTGGCACGGACACGACGTACCCATGAGTTGGCTGCCCGCCTTACAAGAGACGGATACAGCGCCTTGCCTTTTAATGGTAAGATGGATTCCGATGAGAAAATAGCCAATCAAAACGCATTTATGTCTGGTCACGTTCGCATTATCGTGGCAACTTCAGCCTTTGGCATGGGGGTGGACAAAAAAGATGTGGGGCTGGTGGTGCATTACAATATTTCCGACTCCTTGGAGAACTATGTACAGGAGGCTGGACGTGCCGGACGTGATCCACACCTCAATGCTCAATGCTATGTGCTTTTCAGTGATGATGATCTTGACAAACATTTCGTGCTGCTTAACCAGACGAAGCTAAGCATCGGTGAAATACAACAAGTATGGCAAGCAGTGAAAGGTATGACGAAGCAGCGGCAACAAGTCAGCTGCTCGGCCTTGGAGATAGCCCGGAAGGCGGGGTGGGGGGATGATGTGACCGACATCGAGACCCGTGTGAGGACGGCCATTGCTGCCTTGGAACAAGCAGGCTATTTGGAGCGGGGCAACAACATGCCTCATGTCTTTGCCACTGGCATCACGGTGAGAAATGTGGATGAGGCCAGGAAGCGCATCACAGAGTCGGTGCTTTTCAGCAGTGATGAACGGGAGAACGCTGTCAGAGTCATCAAATCGTTGATTTCCCAGAAGAATACTGCCAAAGCAAGGGATGCAGAGGCTGAGTCACGCATAGACTATCTGGGCGACATCCTCGGAATGAGCAGAAGGGATATCGTCTCTGTTGTCGTGCGGATGCGGCAGGAGGGTATTCTGGCTGACAGTAAAGATATAACGGCTTTTTTTCAGGATGAAAATGCTTCTGAGCGTAGGCCCATGATGATCTTGGAACGTTTCGCAAAACTTGAGCGGTTTATCCTTCATCGTATCCCAGACAGTGGCGTGCAGATATCCTGTAAGCAAATAAATGATGATGCAGTAAAAAACGGCATCACGACATCCAACGAGAAAAACATACGCACATTGCTCTACTTCCTCATCGTGAAAAACTACATTCACAAAAAGAAGGATG
>CADCQC010000467.1 GCA_902803455.1 uncultured Prevotellaceae bacterium | reverse complement strand
TTGGCTGGGTTGAATTGTGGTCTTCCCTGAGCGGCGACATCAGTAGCCATACAAAGGGCGATCCAAAGGATCAAGAAGAGTTTTTGTGCGTGAGTGTTCATATTTACCAGTTTATCATTCACCAGTAGTCATTCTGAAGCGATTATTCTCCAGAAAGATAGGCATAGAGTTCATAATTGTCGGCCATGATATAGTCGGCCATGGCATCAATCTCATGGTCGGCTGTGGTGGTAGCCACCTGCGCGGAAGTCTCCTGGCTTTGGGTACTTTCTTTGGTGTTGTTCTGGAAGTAAATACCAGCACCGAACAAGGCCCCCACGACAGCTGCTGCTGCAGCATACGCTCTCCAAGCCTCCCATCCTTTCCGTTTTGGCGTGGCTGGTGTCATCATCACCACCTCGTTCTTCGGGATGGCGCTCATGACCTGTTCTGTCAGCGTGTCAAAGTAGCCGTCAGGAACCTTGAACGGGTTGACGCGGCTATCCATAGGTTTTTCTTTCATGTGGTACATTAGTTATCTTTATCTTTATGACGTTTCAGTAGTTTAAAAGTTTAAGAGATATTGCATTTTTTTTCTATTTTGTACCAATTATCTCTATTTTGTGCCAATATAGAGAAAAATCATGCCCAAGAGGACAAGCGTGAGGTCGACCACCTTGCTTTTGAGATTACGCTCGTGGAAGAAGAGCGCCCCAAAGAGGAAGGAGACGACGACACTCCCTCGCCGTATCATGGAGACGATGGATATCATGGCTCCCGGCAATGCCAGGGCGTAGAAATAGATGAAATCGGCCAGGCTAAGGAAAATACTCACGAAAATAATACTCCGATGCCAGTAGAAAGGAGTTGTACGATGGCGGATGGGCCACCAGAAGAGCAGGAGGACGGCCAGCATCATCCCACATTGATAGATGTTGTACCAACTCTGCACCATCATTCTGTCGAGCCCCACCCCACCTTCGGCGGGTGCAGCCATAAGGTATTTGTCGTAGAGTCCGCTGATGGCTCCCAGCATCGCAGAGAGCACGACAAAATAGATCCATTTGTCATGTTTGAAGTCGATGCCCTCCTTGCGCCCGCTTCTGCTAAGCATGAAAAAGGAAATGATGGCTAGGATGACACCGATCCACTGCCATATATTGAGGTGTTCGCCGAAGAAGAGCAGTGCCCCCACCAGCACCATCACCGGCTGGGTGGCATTGATGGGCCCCACAATAGTGATCGGAAGATGCTTCATGCCAAAATAGCCAAAGAGCCAAGATAACAATACGATGGCACTTTTGAGGACGATATATTTATGGGCCTCCCACCCGCCCGTTGCCACGAGAAATGAGGTATCCTTCAACAATGGCGTATAAGAGCTAAGGAAGATGAAAGGCAGGAATATCAACATACCGAAAAGCGTGTTGAGAAACAGTACCGGAATGACCGCATTATTGTCCAGCGCCTCTTTTTTGAAAGAGTCGTAGCAACCGAGAGAGGCTGCAGACAAGAAAGCGAGGATAAGCCACATGAAGATAATCGGGTTGAGAAATGATGGCGTCAATCGTCCGTCTCGAGATGGGCCTCTGGCGGATAAGTGATTCTCTGCAGGAAGAGAGCATGTGCCGGCATACTTTCTCCTGCGTTGGTGCGTTTCCCGCTCTCGATGATGGTCCGGAACGCTTCGAGCGATATGCGGTGTCGCCCCACATCGATGAGCGTGCCCACCACGGCCCGCACCATGTTGCGGAGAAAGCGGTTGGCCGTGATCACAAACCTGTAACTATGGTCGCCCGTCTGTTCCCAACGGGCCTCTGTCACATGGCACAGAGTGGTCTTCACATCCGTATGACTTTTGCAGAATGCGGCAAAATCGTCGTATGTTGTAAGGATCCTGCCCGCCTCATTCATCAGTTCAAAGTCGAGAGGACAGTGCAACAAAAACGAGTATTGTCGGAGAAAGGGATCCTTTCGGGTATGCACATTATAAAAATAGGTGCGTGAGACAGCGCTGAACCGGGCATGGAGATCATCGCTTACCCGTTTCACGTCATTGACAGCGATGTCGCGTGGGAGGATACGTCCAAGCCGATAAGTCATCTGCCGGCAATCGATTTCCTGGTCAGTATCGAAATGCGCCACCATCATCGCAGCATGCACACCGGCATCAGTGCGCCCAGCCCCCACGACAGCCGTGTCGTCTCTCAACAGGATAGAGAGCGCCCGCTGCAACTCAGCCTGCACTGAGTGGCCATTGGGTTGCACCTGCCATCCATGATAGGCAGTGCCATCGTACTGGAATATGATAAAGTAACGTGCCATCAA
>CADCQC010000466.1 GCA_902803455.1 uncultured Prevotellaceae bacterium | reverse complement strand
TAGCTCTTTTAGCGTCTTGCCCCAGAGCACATCCTCATATCCATATTGCTTGAATCGCTCGTCAATGGGATGGCTGATGATCACCTCACGATGTACCATGAAATTGGAGGTGTGAAAATTGGCATAGGGTGAGGTTGAGCGGGAAGAGGCGAGTTGTGATGGAAGGCATGACTGTTCGTAGCGAAAGCGCAGGTTTCCGACGGGATGGATGCCGCTGCTGATGGTGTAGCCTCCATAGACCAAGGCGCATGAGGCATCCGTGAGATAACGGCTCAGATATTGGTCACTGATGACCGACATGTGGCTGTCGATAAAGAGCAGATGGTCATAGCGGGCGGTGCGCGCCAAAAGGTTGCGGATGGCTGCACGTCCGATATTGTGCTCTTGCATGATGAAACGGCAGTGGGAAAGGGTGTTGATGCGCTGATTGGCTTCTACAGTGGAACGGTCGGTAGAACCGTCATCGATGACGACAATCTCATAGGCCAACCCTGAGAGCTGGCTGGCTTGATGGTGCAAGGCGGTGACCAGATCCGTGCACACGCTGTTCCAGGTCGGAATCAGAATGCTGAGGCTTGTCGGTGTGGAAATTTCCATCGGATGATTTCTTCGTCGCTACTATCTTTGCAAAAGTATAGAATTATCCCCAAAAAAGCGATTTTCAAGGGCTTTTTTTGCTCTTTTGGCATTTTTCATTTAATTTTGCACCAATTTACATGAATATTTTTTATGAAAAAGATATTGCTCTTTCTTATCATGTTGTTGGTGGTGGTAAACACCAGTGCTGTCCCTGCGAAAAGGGTATGGCGGAGTTATGTTCAAAGTGATGGTTCTTGTATCGAGCTCATGCTGGTGGGTGATGAGAACCTGCATTATTACATTACCCGAGACGAGGTGCCGGTGGTCGAGGAGGATGAGCAATTCTGCTATGCGAAAGCGGTAGGTTTTGCCATCAAGTCGACCGGAGTAATGGCTCATGAGCCCCAGGATCGCTCATCGGCAGAGAAAGCCCATCTGTCAACAATCAGTGAGATGGAGAGCGTGAGGGAATATGTCTCTATCAAGGGGGTGAGACGTAATGATGGCGTCTTGAAAATGCCGGCCATCAACGAGGCTTCCAGGCCTGCTTTCACCGGAAGCAAGAAGGGACTCATCATCCTGGCCAATTTCAGCGATAAGAAATTCTATGACTATCAGGAGTCGGATGGGGGAATGGCTACCTGGGAAAGGTATGATGCCCTGGCCAACCTTGAGGGTTACACCAATGAAACCTATGGGGCTATCGGTAGTGTGCACGACTACTATTATGACCAGAGTTATGGCTTGTTTGACCTTACTTTTGATGTCATTGGACCTATCAATCTGGATAAGGATTACAGTTATTATGGCTCAAATGCGGGGGGAGATGACTTACATTCACCGGAGATGATCCTGGAGTGTTGTCAAAAAGTAGACTCGCTGGTGGACTTTAATGATTATGACTGGAACGGTGACGGGGTGGTAGAAGAGGTGTTCGTGCTGTATGCTGGATACGGAGAGGCTACTGGTGGGTCAAAACTGACAATCTGGCCACACATGTGGCAACTGTCGTTGGCGGCGATGAGCAATTCTAATATACCTTATCCAGTGAAATTCGATAATGTCGTCATCGATGTGTATGCGTGCAGCAACGAACTGTACGATAACAGAGGCACCACGGAGATCGGACTGGGGGTCATCTGCCATGAGTTCTCTCATTGCCTCGGATTGCCTGATCTTTATGATACCAGTTACGCAGGGAATTTCGGCATGGGTAATTGGGACATCCTCGACAATGGTAGCTACAACGGACCGCTGGGCATCGGTTGGGTGCCGGCCGGATACAGCAGTTATGAGCGCAATTACGCTGGATGGGTGAAGTATACCGAACTCAAGGGCCACCGGAGGGTGGTCAATCAGAAACCGCTCAATGAGCATGGCAATGCCTACATTATTTATAATGAGGCCTACAAGAATGAATATTACATATTGGAAAACAGAAACCAGACTGGGTGGGACGAATACTTGCCAGGTAGTGGATTGCTGATCATCCATGTGGATTATGATAAAAAACTGTGGGATAACAATATGGTGAATACCATAGGGAAAGGAAACAATCACCAAAGACTGACTTGCTTCCATGCAAGCAATTCCACCAGAGGGGGAAATGAGGCTTATCCCTATAAGTCCAACGATTGCCTGACCGATTATTCAAAGCCTGCTGCCACCTTATACCATGCGAATATAGACGGGACAAAGTTGATGCACAAACCCATTACGGAAATCACACGCGACCCGATGACAGGAAATATTTCCTTCCTCTTCATGGCTGACAATAGCCGCTTGCCTGACGGTATCATGACTGTGGCGGATGACAGTGAAGCGCTGGTCGATGTCTATAATCTTGAAGGGGTGAGGGTGGCCGAGAAAATGGCGGCATCTGAAGTGCGAAAGTTGAAGAATGGCGTCTATATCCTGCGACATGAGGACGGCTCATCCAAGAAAATCGTGATCAAATAGACTCTTTTCTTGGGAAAAGGCCTTTTTTTAACATGTTTTAAAGGTGAATGTGGGCAATACGCTGCTCGCAAACCATTTTTTTTGACTACCTTTGCAGCCGCTATTACGAGATAGTAGCATTTAATTCAAACC
>CADCQC010000465.1 GCA_902803455.1 uncultured Prevotellaceae bacterium | reverse complement strand
GATAGCACCATTGCTACCCAAAAACACTTTGGATGAGAATGCCAAGAAGTTTGACCTGTTGGTATTGCAGATAGAATTGTCGTTGCTTGATGAGGAGACCAATGCCAAGAGACCCATACAGTCTGTGCAGACCATCGCTGAGAAATTACAGGAGAAAGGCACATTGCCACAGGTACAGGCGAAGATGGACACTATCAAGGAGGTACTGTCAGAGGTGGCTTGGCAGAACGTCTCATTACAATGGCTTGAAAAAGTGAGAAAAGACCTTAGAGACCTATTGAAATTCCTCATGGGTCAAGGCAATCAATCGTTCATTGTGGATATTGCGGATGATATTTCAGATGAGGGAATGACCGAGGGCATCACTCCACGGATGTCATATAAACAGAGCGTCTTGGATTTCCTGTCGAACAATAGAAATCTACCTGTGCTCCAAAAGATATACAATATGGAGCAACTCACAGAGAAAGACATTGCAGAACTTGAACATATCCTGTGGAGGGAATTGGGCAGCAGAGACGATTACGACCGCTACACCAAGGGGATGACCTGTGGCAGCAATGTAGCCATCTTCATCCGTTCAATGGTGGGTGTTGACAGGAAGAATGCAGTGAGACGTTTCTCAGAGTACATATCGGGAAGTGAGTTGAATGCCGAACAAGAGGATTTCCTGTTGACCATCATCGCCTATGTCTGTGAGAATGGAGATATCACTAAGGAAACAGTGGTGAACGAGCCGCCATTTGATGAAAGGCTGTCTGTATTCTCATCGTATATGCTCCCTCTTGCTAAATACATCGACACCATCCACGCTGTAATCACGCCACAGACCGCATAGAAGGCTGAAATATTAACTTTGAGACCATTGCTAAAAACCTTTGCAAGCCTTGCAGGGATTTTGCAACAGCGTAAAACCGATATATCTTTGCACCGTTAATTGATTATTGTCGGTTTTAAAAAGTAAAAAAATGAATTACACAATGAATGATTTGCTCGCTGGAGCAAGAATGATGTCAAAGAGCGTTTTCGGACAGAGAGATGAGTATCAACTGCAGTTCAACCACGAGGAAGACGGCTGCTGGTATGTGGATTTCCCCAACTGGCCCTTCAGCCATCACAACCTGATGATGGTGTCGGGTGCTGACGAGATGTGTGCTTTCCTGTCGGATGATGATAAATTTGCTTACGTCAATGTGATTCCTTCAAACAAGGAGGAAGAGCATCCCGGATATGCCAAACTGATTCAGGAGGAGCATTCCCTGACGGGTGGCAGCACCTATCAGGTGACGGGTCTCGAAGGATTCAACCGCAAAATCTGGCTCTGTCCCGTCACACTGTTCGTCCTGGGGCAGTATCCGAAGTATCTTTATGTGAAAAAAAATTCTGCACACTAACATCTGCTCGATGCACAACTACTGCATGAGCAGCAAGCATCGCAACGCCACCTTTATGCTCATAGCCGATGATGATGCCCGCGACCATGCCAACCGCGAAAAAGCACTCACACTGGGTACCCGCTGGCGTGACTCTGGCTACCATGTCATCTCTATGAGAGACAATTTCAGAACCATCTACGGCACAGGCGTGGAGAAAGTGGATTTCACCTTCCCTGCAGAATAATCCTTTCCGTACCAACAGATTACAGAGGGTATGTCGTCATCGACATGCCCTCTTTTTTTCAACCGAGCCTTCTTCTATTCAATCGAGCCTTCTTTTTTTCAATTATGCCCACTTTTTTTCAATAATATCGTCAAATGGGGGATTTTTTATTTTTTTTTGTAATTTTGTGACGAATATGGCGAAGTGGCTCGCATTCACCGAGAAAATGGTGAAATATGATTTCTAATGCCCAACTTGATTGATTTACATGCTCTCACAAAATGAGCATGTCCTGGAAATATTAATAGAGAAAAAACAGTCTTGACTTTGACTGTCGTTCACGATTTTATATGAACCCAACAAAGAAGAAAAAGACGATGGTGTCGGTGCTGTTTATGCAGTTCAGCATCATTTTCACCGTATGCCTCATCGCCTCCAACATACTCGAGACGAAGCAGATGGTCTTTGGCCCTCTCCACCTGACGGGCGGTCTGCTGGTGTTTCCCATCTCCTACATCATCAATGATGTGGTGTGCGAGGTGTGGGGATATCGTCGTGCGAGCATCCTGATATGGACGGGATTTCTCACCAATTTCGCCTTTATGATGGTGGCATGCATCGCCGATGCCATCCCCGGCGCACCCTATTGGGAAAACGAGGAAGGCTTTCATGCCATCTTCGGCCTCACTCCCCGCATCGCCCTAGCATCTTTCATATCATTCCTCGTAGGCAGTTTCGTCAATGCCTATGTGATGAGCCGCATGAAGATCAACGACCACGGCAAGCGGTTTCCCCTACGTGCCATCATGAGTACGGTGTGGGGCGAGGGAGCCGACTCGCTCTTCTTCTTCCCCCTCGCATTCTATGGTGTGCTTCCCAACCACGAACTGCCACTGATGATGATCTCGCAACTGGTGCTGAAAACCGTCTATGAAATTTTCGTCCTGCCCATCACCATCCGTGTGGTGAACCGGGTGAAGGTCTTGGAGGGAGAAGACGTGTACGACAACGGCGTCAGTTACAATATTTTCGCCATCTTCAAAAAGGAGGGACTGCCATAAACCCTCTCCTCCTGAAGCACAATCAAAAATCAATATAATAACTACAGAAAACTACTTATAATAAAAGCAGAAAACTACTTATGAAAAAGATAGAAACAGAAAATATGTCTAACACCTAAAATTAAGAAAAAAGATGAGAACATTTGTTGTAAGCCTGATGGCCATGATGGGCATGCTGACCCTTTCGGCACAGCGTGTCTATGATTTCAAAGTAAAGGACGACCTCGGAAAGGACGTTTCCCTCTCTGACTACAAGGGGAAAGTGCTCCTGATTGTCAACACCGCCACACGTTGCGGATTCACGCCTCAGTATAAGGAACTGGAGGCCCTCTATGAGAAATATGCGGCTGAGGGATTCGAAATCCTCGACTTCCCCTGCAACCAGTTTGGCGAGCAGGCCCCTGGGACGATAAAAGAGATTCACCAGTTCTGCACCGCGAACTTCGACATCCACTTCCCGCAATTTGACAAGATTGAGGTGAACGGCGCCGGCGAGCACCCGCTCTACACCTGGTTGAAATCACAGAAAGGCTTTGGTGGTTTCGACACCGGCGAACAGCGCGGGAAATTCATGGACGAGATGCTCCGCAAGCGGGATGCCAACTACGACAAGAAGTCGGACATCAAATGGAACTTCACCAAATTCCTTGTCTCGCGCGACGGACGGGTGATCGCCCGCTATGAGCCCACCGACAAGATGAGCACCATCGAGACTGATGTGCAACTGCAACTCAACCCCGTGCTGAGCCAAATCATGGCGCGCCGCTCCGTGCGCAAATACCTCGACAAACCCGTGGAGCACGAGAAACTGGAGGTGGTGGTAAAAGCCGGCATCAACGCGCCCAGTGGCATGAACCGCCAACCGTGGCTCGTGAGAGTGGTGGAAGACCAGAAACTCATCGCTGACGTGACCGAAGTCTATAAACAAGCCAATGCCGAGCAGGTGAAGCG
>CADCQC010000464.1 GCA_902803455.1 uncultured Prevotellaceae bacterium | reverse complement strand
GGATTTTCCCCTCGTCGTCATCGCCAAATTCCATATAGCGGTCATCACTTGCGGCACAATGGCTCACGAAATCACACTGACGGTCGAGATAGGAGAGCCATGACGAGGTAAGTTTCCGTCTCTGGTGTATGAGTACATGGGCGGCCAGCGCATAGGCTTCCATGGCAAACACCTGATAATGGAGCGACATCTCCTTGTTCACACCATCAGCGAAATACTGTTTGGGGAGTTCCTCCGTGAGGATGTCCACACCTTCCTTCACCCACGGTTCATGGTCAAAGGCCACTCCGCCCAAGGTGATGGCGGCTGCCTCCACCAGCAGGTGGTTATTGGCCGAAGAATAGCGTGAATGGTGCTTCTCCACGTATGCGATCATCTGCAGGATACCTATTCTGAGCGCATCCATCAGTCTCTCATCATCTTTTTTCCCAGCGAGCTGCAGGAAGGCCAGACAATACATCCATGAGATGGCACGGATGGCCACTTCCATCACGCTGGTCCATGAGATGCCGATGAGGAAGGGGTTTTTCCGGTTCCAGTCATCGAATAGTTTTTTCAGTTCATCGACATACTGGTCATCCTTCAAGAAGAAATAGTTTTTGGCGAGCAGGGCGAATTGGAAATGACGGTTGAGTTCCCAGTTGGTGCGTGCGTCACCGATGTCATCGCGTTGTTTGTAGCGCAAGTCATACGAGCAGGTCTTCTCCCAATGGATGTGGGTTTGGAAACCGGCATGCCAGTCGCGCTTAAAGGTCTCATAGTCATACCCTCCCAACAGGGGAATGGATGTCGTGTAGGTGTGACCGTCGTTCTCCGTGCAGATGCCGAGACGGTTGCCCTCCATCGTGAGATGCGACAACGTGGCATCAACAGGCATTTCTGTGACAGCGACAGGTTTTTGGGCATACCGCCTTTCCTGTCGCTCCAGCATCTTCTGTTGGATACGCCACATCACCTCCTTGGCATTCATTGCCCGAAGTCGGTTGAGATACCACGCGAGTCGTCCCATCTGATTGGCTATTGGAGAGAAAGTATACGGTTAGAAATCAGTCTTGGCGAAATCTCTTTCGATGGTCCGCCCTTGTGACGCCTGATTCTGGTTGATGTCGCCCCACGACAATCCTTCGTAATAACCGTCGTAGTCCACTTCTTTCCATTGTCTCACCAGGTCAATGACCACCTTTCCCGGATACCGTTCGAGCAGTGGTTCAAATTCCTTCTCCTTGTTGGTTACCACGAGCAGGTCGGAGTTTTTGCAGACTTCATCCAAGTCAGAGGTGACAAAATGCTGCAGGTGAGGAATCTTTGCCATGATGAAGTCTTTGTTGGTGCCGGTGAGCTCGCTCACCACCACATTCTTGTCATAGATGCGAATCTCGCAACCTTTTCCGAGGAGCCGTTCCACCACATCAACGATGGGTGAGCACCGCAGGTCATCGGTACCAGCCTTGAAACTCAGTCCTAAAATCCCCACCTTTCGCTTGCCTTTGGCGAGGATGGCTTCCACGGCTTGATCTTTCTGTCGCTCGTTGCTGGCATGGATGCTGTCGATCACAGGTACATCCACATACAGGTCGTGTGCCAGGGTCTTCAGGGCTTTCATGTCTTTGGGCAGGCATGAGCCGCCGTAGGCGAAGCCGGGCTTGAAGTAGTAGGGTGAGATATTCAGTTGGCGGTCTTTGCAGAAGATCTCCATCACTTTATGGCTGTCGATATTGAGGCCTTTGCAGATATTACCCACCTCGTTGCCGAAGACGATTTTCAGCGCATGGAAGGTGTTGTTCACATATTTCATCATCTCTGCCACTTTGATGTCGGTGCTGATAAACTCCGCGTTGATGCCTTGATAGATCTCCCTGAAGGCAGCCTCCGCCCGTGGGTTGTCTGTACCGACGAGGGTGAGTGGCGGATTGAAATAGTCTTTCACGCTGGTTCCCTCTCTGAGGAATTCGGGGTTGCTCACCACAGCGAAGTCCACGTTACGCTGTTTTCCGCTCTCTTGTTCCAGTATCTGTCCCACCTTGTCGTTGGTGCCGGGGAGCACGGTCGACCGGATGGCGACGATATGGAAGTCGTTTTTCTTTCGGAGGGCCTGTCCGATACGTCTCGCCACGGCGAAGATATAGTCGAGGTTGAGATGTCCCTCGCGGCTTGACGGTGTGCCTACGACGATAAACGACACGTCGCTGTTGGCCACGGCTTCAGCCGCGTCAGTTGTGGCGCGCATCATTCCATGGTCATGGGCTTCCTGACACAGTTCGGCGATGCCTTCCTCGATGATGGTGGGCTTGCCCTCGTTGATGAGGCGCACCTTATTCTCGTTCACATCCACACCGATAACGTGATGGCCGAGTTTGGCGAGACATGCTGCGCCCACACATCCTACATATCCTAAACCGAAAATACTGATGTTCATATGTTTTGCCTGCTTTTAAATCTTGATTTTATCTGTTTTGGAAAATATTGATACGCTCATCTATGATGTTGCCATGGGCGATGACAAGGGCCTCACGTAATACGCTGTTCCATCTGTCCTCTATCAGAAGATCAAAATAGTTGACACATACTTCACTGAGACTTTTTGAGATGGTCTTGTAGAATAGGGAT
>CADCQC010000463.1 GCA_902803455.1 uncultured Prevotellaceae bacterium | reverse complement strand
TTCATCAAGAACAAGTTGCTCTCCAGCGGCAACCATGTGGAAGTGGTGATGCTTCCAGAAAGCAAATAAGCGTCATCGCACCTTCATCGTGCGACAGACAACTCTCCAATATGATCCCCGCACACAACTGATGTGCGGGGATTTTTAAACAAAGCATCCTTTTGCATCAGGATAGTCGCCGAATGAGAAAGCCATCGACCATCAACCACACGTCCCCGACCTATTCGTCTGAGAAAAGCCATCATGTGATCGCACTGACAGAGAAGAGAATCATCGTATTGATTCTCTGTCTGTTGATGGCAGTGTTGTTTGTCGGTCTGTTCTCGAGCACTACCTCACCTTTCGTCCCCCGCGGCTACTACAGCACCGATTCCGCTATCTTCCAGGTCATCGGCCGAGGTTGGACCGAAGGTATGTTACCCTATACAGACCTGTGGGATTCCAAAGGCCCCTTCATTTTCTTCATCAATGCCATCGGCTACTGGCTCACCCGCACCTCACTTGGTGTCTTCCTGCTTCAAGTGGTCAACCTCACCGCAGTGTTCTATGTCATCTACTGTTGGTTGCGCAAGGTCTATTCTCCGCGATGGTCATGGCCGCTGCTGATCGTCTGCTGTATCGGTCTGGCATGGAATTATGATTATGGAAATTCCACGGGCGAATACCTTCTTCTACCACTCGTCATCGCCCTTTATGGTTTCTATCATTGGGGACAACAATTGAAGGCAGGCAGATGGCCACATCCGCCGTTGTATGCGTTCATTGATGGCATCGTGATCGGTCTGAGCATGATGAGCCGTCCGACAAATGCAGCCAGCATCTGTGTCATCTGTCTTCTGGTGGCCGTCGCCCTTCTATATCATCAGCTGTGGGGCAACCTGCTGCTTAATGTCCTGGGATTGATGGCGGGCATCGCCATGACCGTGCTTCCATTTCTCCTCTATTTCTGGGTCAAGGGAACTCTCGGCGAGATGTGGTATGCCACATTTGCCTATAATTTTGATTATCTGTCGACCTCTGCCTCTGAACAAGGTCCATCGATTGCCCAGACTGCTTACCGTTATGCCTTCTGCCTGCTGCTCACGGTGGTGGGCATCTATACCTGGATGAAGGAGAAACGTCATGGCTATTTCTCTTTCAGTCTGGTGATCACGGCTCTCGCCACATTCATCTACCTCAACCATACCTATGGCTATCTCAACTATGGTTTGATCGCATGGCCTTTTCTACCACTGTCGCTGATACTGCTGTCCAGACTCTCCTACCCCAACATCCGTGGCTGGCTGTTTGGATGTGTTGCTCTCGCTGTCATGGCCGTCGCTTTCGCCAGAGTGAGGTTCATCTTTCAGCCACACGACCTTCATTTGGAAGCCTTTCATCATTTCATTCAAAAAAACATTCCAGAGGAGGATCGCAAGATGGTTTTATTATACAACTGCAACCCCTACCTGTATCTAGAGCATGATCTGCCGCCTGCATGTCCCTATTTTGCCGTGCAGGACTGGGCTGCGAACAACAGTCGCACGATGCGCCAACGCTTGTGCGACTACAACTGGTCTGAAAAAGTCCGGTGGATGGTGGTATGCGGTTCTCCCAAAGAAGTGGTTATCCATCAGTCATTATCCAATCATGATTATGTCATATGTGATGAGAACCGTCAAGAACAGATTACTTGCTTCCGCAGGATATCAGATCTGTATTTGACTCCCATGCTCACTCATTGAGCACAGTCAATGAAAAAAATAAGGTTAAATATTGTGAAAGACAAATTATTTGTTTAAATTTGCCGAATAATTGATTCAATCCTTAAAAAATATCTCACTTATCATGACAATTATTTATTTGATTGTTGCCATTATTGTCATCCTGGCATTGTCTTATGCATATTATAAAAACCGTCAGCTCAAAGCAGATGCCATGGAATGTGCAAAGGAAGCAGCACTGTTCCAAGAAAAGTTGCGTCAACTCTCTGATCCGTCGCATCTTTTTACTGATGACGAACTTGTCCAACTCAAAAAAGAGTTTGAGCCTCTACGCAGAACAGTCAACTATCTATACGACAGTTCATTTATTTCAACAAATTACCTCAGGAAGTTGGGACTGAATGAATTCTTGGAAAAGCGACAGTTGCTCAACCATATCCAGATGACCAACAACCAAAACTACCGCGCTCAACACCCCTGAAGCAACCTTTTTCAAGCAGCACTTTCAAAACATCTTGAGAAACAGCACCCTCACATCTTGAGGAAACAGTGCCTTCAAATACCAAATGTCCCCGAATTCGATGAGTGAATTCGGGGACATTTGGTATCCATGCCATAGAGGGCATGGGGTTTCATGGTTTAGAAAAACTTTCCGTTGAGGCGGAATGAGATCACAGGATAGACCGTGATTTCAGACATGGCTTTCAAGAAATCGCCACCGCCCCCGAAATCGCTTTTATCCAGTTTGTTTCCTTGCACCAGCACTTCCGGTTTTCCCCAAAATTGCACGCCGAGATCCACGGAGAAAGCCAGCACGCTCTTTCTTGGAACGCCACGTCCCCATCCGAGCCCCAGATAAGGTCTGAACCCCTTCACTTTGTATTTGGCATCCACATGGCCATTGGCATCAGGTGTGAACAGATAATCACCCATTTGTGCGCCAATGACGGGCGCATTCGGTTGTGTCTTTGCCCATTGGTTATAATTGGCCACAGGAAGCAGTTGCGCATCATCGAGGTTATAAACATCCATCACTTCAGACGGTGCGAAATAAGCACCTACGGTGACACGGAACCCCACATTTCTGTAGGGATAGAGATCGATAAGCACATGGCCAGAGGTATTGGAGAATTTTCCCTCAAATTTCACCTTATTAGGAAAGACCGTTGAACCAGCAGCCTGAGCTGCTGCCCATTGGTTGTAGGAACTCTGTGTTTCCACAGTGGTAAGGATATCCAAGTCATCTTTAAATTTTAAATTTGACATGATATCCACACCGGCACGCACTCCCACGAAATCGGTGATGTTTGTTGAGAGGTCAATGGTGACACCTGTCGTGCCCAATCCCACACTACCACCGAGATGTGAGAAGATATTGTTTTTGTCTTGCGCCTGCAGTCCTGTCATTGGAAGCAGAAGTGCCCAGATAAGCATCCATTTTTTCATGATCACTCGAATAAATGTTGATGAAATAAAAAAAGCAAAAAGTCAGTCAGAGATTATCAGTCAGAGATCGTTTTCAGTCCGATATAGAAGAGGTTACGGGTATCCTTCTTCTTCAGCGTATGATCACCGGCAGGGAGTTCCATGGTCAACGTGTTGGAAGAATCCGTCTTCAGCACACCATCCACTAAAATGTTGGCTGTCTCCGAGGGTCCGAAGACAAGGGTCATCGTCATGGGAACGGTCGTGGTGAACGACACTAATGTGGAAGACTCTAATTTCAGACACCAGTTGAGTGTCTCTCCATTCACGGTGACAGATCCCTTGCTGTTGGAGTAACTGCCGTTAACGGTGAACAACGAACTGGACGGTCCTGTTTTGGAGAAGGTGCAGACCACATCAGCATCGATGGTCGTCCCGGTCTCGCCGCCACCAGTATCATCACCGCCACCGATATCGTCACCGCCCGTGCCGCCACCGCTGATGGTCTCACCTCCGAAGATGCCCACCAATGATGAGGTATAGTTCTGCAGGGCCGCCTTCAATTCTTCGTTGAGTTCATAGTCTTGATCATCCTCTGAAGTGAAGGTCCATGTGAAATCACCATGGTTCATACGTCCAGCCCCATACCAACCCTCGACGGTGGAGGGCACATCAGCAGCAGCCTCTGGCTCATAGGTATACATCAGCGTGCTGTTGGTGTCAAAATTATCATAGGTGTGTGAGCCCTTTTTCGACTTGACGCTGGAGGGTACCTGATCATTGCGGTTAGTGGCCTCCCAAGCATCAAATTCCGTCGGGTTTTGCTGATATGTCACATAACTGAAATTTTTATCCTTTTCAGCGAACACATTGGCAAAACTCTTGATGATTCCACCATCCTCACTCGAGAAGGTACCTTTCCCGCCAATCATGTCGCTACCCTGCATGGAGATCAGCATCGGATACTTGGTGGTTCTGAAATAGTTGGCCTCTACGAAGGCACTTGATCCTGTGGTAGCGCCCACGCCATATTTTGCCACGCCGTCAAAATAGTTGTTCCATACATGTACCGACATGGTGCGGATACGAGGATGACGAGAATCAGAATGGTCAAACCAATTGTGGTGATAGGTGATATAGTTGGGGCCGCTCTCACTGTCCATACCACAGAGCGATGCTTTCCCGCTGTCCCAGAAATGGCAGAAAGAGGTGGTGATCAACTTCGAATTACTCTTGATATCTATGGAACCATCGCCCTTGATCTGATCGGAGTCTTTGCCCTTCTTTCCGTAGAAGAGATCAAGGTTGTGAGCCCAGATATGTGAATTATCCGTATCCATCGATACACCATCATCCAAGAAGAGCATGATGGCGAAATTGCGCAACTCCACACTGCAAGCATTTCTGATCAGGAAGCCGAAACCGCTGATGGTGGCATCCTCACCGATGCCCTCGATAGTGGTATTGAGCACACTGTTCGCTTTATTACCCTTCACCTGAAGCCCTTCAGCCGAACTGCTGATATGATCCAAGTCTTCCAAAGAGATTTTCCCGATCAGTCGGATAGCGAGTGGCGTAGTGTCATATCCTTTCTGATAAGCATCTAAGATCTCCTGCAGTCCGACGCACTCGGTGACAGCCCCCTTCTCGCTGGTAATCACATTGCATTTGACAGTCTTGGCCGTATTCTTGGTCACATAGAGCACCTTCGCTCCACTTTTGAGAGAGCCATCATTGTTATAGGCACCCACACCCTGTGCGTAGTCTTTGTGTGCGAAACCCGCCCGGTTATAGTTGACCACCTTGATATTTCTGGCGAAACTGGCAGCCGTCTCCATCTCGTTGTCATTGACCACAGGCACCACCTTCAGTTCATAATTGGTGCCGGCGACCAGTCCCACCATGTCGGCACGCCCATAAGAGCCGTAGTCGCGCACGAGCATGTTGTCGAGCAACGTGTAATCACTGTAGTTGCCCCCTTTGATATACACCTTATAGGTGGTCGCATCCTGGTAGGGAGCCCACTTCACATATGCCGACTCAAACCATCCCTTCGACTCGGTGATGATGACGCCATGATTGTCGATAGTGGCATTCTCACCACTGGAAACACCTTTGGCAAAGGAGATATGGTTGACGGAGCCGTAATAGATATCACTGTTTCCCGACAGTGGAGCGATGGTGACCGTGGAAGCCTCTTTGTCGATATCGACAGCAGAGAGGGTATTGGTGTTGTAGTATTTGATCGAGCCATCTTTGAGCGTCACCTGCATCTGGTTGGCAGAGGCATCACGCTTCACCGCATTGGCCGACACATCCTGATAGAGCGTTGTCTCTCCACCAGGGATCACCTCTGTAGCGCCAGGTATGGCACCGACAATAAGCTCATAGACATAGAGGCCAGCCGAGGGAGTGAGCGTCACATCACCATCAGCCGCCACCTTTCCCGTAGCTGTCTGCTCAGATGCGCTGTCATCAAAGCCTGAAGTCTCTTCCAGGTTGGACGGTGTAAAATGCCTTGCCGTGCCATTGCTTGACGTCTTGTATCTGACGCTGACCGTCTGTCCCTTCTTCAGTGCGGGAATGACGATGGGGCAACTGGCGTTGCCGACCCAGAGACGTCCCTCTCCGAGCCTCAGGTTACCATTCTCATTGGCATTGCAGGAGAAGAGCAGTCCCTTACCGAAATCCAGTTCGGTGCCATTAGCAGTCAAGGGAGCATTCGCCAAGGCTTTCACATGGCACCATCTGTTCTTGCTGTCTTTCATCCAATTGCCCGACTCATCGGCAGCGAGCAACGACTGGTCGGCAGAAGAGACGGTGGTAAAGTCCCAAGAGGTCTGTGCCAGCGCATTCATCCCCATCATTGTCAACAGGAGTGCGCCTAAAATATTGATCGTATATCTTTTCATGATTTGCGTAGTTTTATTGTTCATCCTCTTCCTGTTCCCAAATTGATGACCGGTTGCCTGCCATATCGGAGCCATCCCCCTCACCATCATTGGAGATACCACTGTACTTCTCGTCGACAGTGATGGAGATATCACTCATAAGTTCATCATCTATGATGATCACATTCACACGCGGTTGCACATACATCATGTACTGACGACATGGATATTGTTGATTTCTCTCTTTCATAGCAGACATGATTTATTTGATGAGGATTTTCTTTCCGTTGACAATATAAACCCCATGAGGCAGTCCGTTGACAGACGACCCCATCAACTGTCCGTTGAGGTTGTATACCTTTTGAAGAGCCAGATGATCATTCAACAAAGTTGCGGCGATGCCGGTGACCTCCCCATCAACCGAGAATGTCATCTCATTGCTGGCGGCATTCTTGCCGAGCAGATAAGCATGGAGCGCCTTAACAGCGCTTCCGGCGGTCAGTTTTTTGATCTTGTTGCCGTTGGCGATATAGTACACATCACCATCGGGCACGGAGGAATTGATGGTTCCGACAAGAGAAAACGCCTCTCCTACGGCCCTTGCCCCCTCAGCGACATTTGCGACGAGGGCCCCATCGAGATGGAAGGCAGTCGTGACCTCCTGCTGTGGCTGAATGATGTAGGCAATCCCTTCCTTCATGGCGTCAACAGTCTCAAAGTTGATATTTTCCGCAGAAGCCTTTTCCAATTGGGCCACCTTAGTGCCCTCGCCGAAGACCGTGCTGATCTCTTCTGCCGTCATGCTGAACGGCAGGCAGATGGTATTCCATTGTCCTGTTTTCACAGCCCTTCTCACCTCGACATCGACGTTTTTCTGTCCGAAGGTTTTGATGGTCTTCACGTTATCAAATC
>CADCQC010000462.1 GCA_902803455.1 uncultured Prevotellaceae bacterium | reverse complement strand
GCCTCCTACCCATACACCACAGACCAGACCTGGTGTCACTCCGATAAACCAACCGTCGGAGGCATTGTTGGTCGTGCCGGTCTTTCCGCCGAGATCGGTGCGGGCCCAAAAGCCCACATAGGACAACAGCCCACGAGACGTGCCCTCTTGCACTCCGTTGATCAACATCTGCTGCATCAGGAATGAGGTCTTGTAGGGGAGCGCTCGTGGCGTATCAGTGGGACCTTCGTAGATGAGATTGCCTTCGCTGTCATATATATGGGTCACAAGCACGGGTTCGGGGCGAAGGCCATTGTTGGCGATCGTTGAATAGGCATTGACCATTTCCAACAGGTTGACATCAGAACTTCCCAATAAGGTGGAGGGATGGGGGTCGAGAAAACTCTTAATACCCATGTCGTGAGCGGTCTTCACCACATTCTTCACTCCTAATTCGATGCCCAGTCTCACCGCAATGGAATTGGTGCTGCGGGCAAAGGCTTTCTTCAGATACATGGAATCGCCTGAGAAACTCTTACTGGCGTTGTTGGGATTCCAATCTATCTCACTGTGGGTCTGGTCATCATATATAGGAACTCGGACGGGTTCGTCACGACGCTTGTCACATGGGGCAAGACCTTGGTTCATGGCCTCTGTGTATATGAACGCCTTAAAGGTTGAACCGGGTTGGCGCATGGCGGTAACCTTGTCATACTTCCATGTGTTGTAGTCGATGTCGCCTACCCATGCCAGAACGGCTCCTGTCTGGGGTTCCATGGCAACCAAACCTGCATGCATAAAGCGCACCATGGTGCGAAGGGAGTCTAATGTGCTCATTTCTGCCTCATAATAACCGCGATTGTAGTCGAAGAGTTTCACGGTATGGGGCAGATTCATATAGTAGTCGATAGAGTCGGTATTACCATTGAAACGGCTCCTCAACTCTTTGTATAAGGGTAAACGCTTGGCCAGACGCTCGATGAAATAGGGTATCTCCTTGCCGTCATCGTCGCACCATGGATGGCGATTGCCCCAGTCGGCTAAAAAACGCTGCTGAAGATGTGGCATCTGTGACATCACCGCATCTTCGGCATAACGCTGAAGACGGGTGTCAAGGGTCGTGCGGATCTTCAGACCTGAGGTATACAAATCATAGCCGGTGTCATGGCACCATCGCGCGAGGGAGGCTTCCACTGCATCCTTAAAATATCCTGTCTGGCTCTTGGTGTTGGATTCTAATGTCAGTTGCAGGGGAGTGGGAGCGGCTGAAAGACGTTCGTATTCAGAATCGCTGAGATGGTGGTGCTTGACCATCAGAGACATTACCACGTTGCGTCGGGAATGACTGTTCTCCGGGTTGACAATCGGATTGTACAGGGTCGTCGCTTTCAGTATTCCCACCAATACGGCTGATTGATCGGTGGTCAACTTGTCGGGAGTGGTGTTGAAATAGGTCTTGCTGGCTGTCTTAATGCCAAAACAATTGCTACCAAAATCAACCGTGTTAGCATACATGGTCAAAATCTCGCGCTTATCATAGATCATCTCTATCTTGGTGGCGATAATCCATTCCTTACTCTTGATGATAAGTAAGCGAAGGCCTGGAATCTCACTCAAAAGACCTGAGTTGACTTGTGAGCGCATGCGAAACATGTTCTTGGCCAACTGCTGAGTGATGGTTGATGCACCTCGTGCTTCCTGATGCACAATGGCGTCTTTGAGGGCTCCTAGAATTCCTTGGAAATCGATGCCGCGATGATGGAAGAAACGTTCGTCTTCCGTGTCTACAAGCGCATCCCAAAAAACAGGAGCCACATCCTCATATTTTACAGGACTGCGGTTCTCATTGTAGAATTTACCGATGAGCACACCATCTGCACTATATACTTCAGAGGCTACGCTCGTAGGGGGATGCATGATTTCATAAAAACCAGGAGATTTACCAAATAAACCCAAAAAATTGATGTCTATCATGCCAAAATAGACAATCAAAAACAAGATAAACGAGAGAATACCCGACAATATCTTGACATACCATCGACGTCCCTTGAAGAGATGGATGTACCATGAAATGATGGCACGGATAGGGCGCCAACACCATTTGAATACCTTCTTCATCATGCGTTTTCTTGGTTGGTGGTTGATTGTTGTAAAGGTCCTTCTGACTCCTTTTTCATCTGATCGATGAATGAGAGAATCATAGGCACATCATCTGGATGAAACCAGTGGATCATGGGGTCTCGCTTCAGCCATGTCATTTGTTTACGGCTGTAACGGCGGGTGGCTGACTGTATGCGTTCCACAGCATTGTCCAAAGTACAGAGCCCGTCTAAGTATTCAAACATCTCTTTGTAACCGACGGTGTTCAGAGAGTTCTCTTCCTTGAAGGCGTACACACGACGCACTTCATCTTCAAATCCTTCATCAAGCATTTGAAGCACACGCCTGTTGATTCGTGTGTATAGTTCTTCACGGTCACGTTGAAGGCCTATTTTCACAATGTGAAAAGGACGTGGCTTCTTGATGTTGTTGCGGTAGGAGGTGTATGTGCGGCCTGTCATATAGCATATTTCAAGGGCATGCACCACGCGACGGGTGTTCTTCCTATCCACAATCTCGTAATAGGAGGGATCGAGCACATGCAGCTCTTCTACAAGACGATCCAAACCTTCTGTGGCAAGACGGTGCTTGAGAACAGCGCGGGTCTCAGAATCGATGGTCGGGATGTCGTCAATGCCGTGACAGACGGCATCCACATACATCATGCTTCCTCCTGATATCAACCAGCAGGAATCGTTGCTTAATTCGCCTGGTGGTTGCAGAAGATTCAGGACATCACGCTCATACATCGATGCACTGTAGTAATCGGTCAAGTGGTGGGTTCCCACAAAATAGTGTTTCACGGCAGCTTGCTGGGCTGCTGTAGGGGCTGCTGTGCCTATCGGTATTTCAGCATATAATTGGCGGGAGTCAGCGTTGATGATAGGCACTCCCAGATGACGTGCCACCTGTATGCACACATCAGTCTTGCCGACAGCTGTGGGACCTGATATGACAAATAATGTCTTCATCGTATGATGCCCACCATGAGATCGAATTCTAACGGATGATGCCGCGTTTCGAACTCTCTACAAATTCGATGATATAGTTGATCTCTGGAGTTTCGGGCAACTGGCGACGGATTTCTGCAATACCTTCTTTCATCGTTGCTTGGGAATAGAGCAGACGATAGGCATTATGGATCAGATCGATGGTCTCTTTGCTATATCCACGACGGCGAAGACCCACCAGGTTGATGCCGCAGTAGTGACAGGGCTCCTTGCCGGCAATTACATACGGAGGGATATCCATACTGAAACGGGTTCCGCCTTGAATCATGACATAACCGCCGATACGGCAGAATTGATGACAGAGCACGGTGGCACTGATGATGGCATTGTCGTCAATGACCACTTCACCGGCAAATTTTGTCGAATTGCCGATGATGAGGTTGTCGCCAAGCACACAGTCATGGGCCACATGGGCATCTTCCATCAACAGGCAGTTGTTGCCGATCTTAGTCGTTCCCTTGGAAGCTGTGCCGCGAGAGATATTCACATTCTCACGGATACTGTTGTTGTTGCCAATCTCACAAATAGAATCTTCACCACGGAATTTCAAGTCTTGAGGCTTGGCTGATATACTGCTGCCGACAAAAAACTCATTGCCATTGCCAATACGGGCTCCGTAGTTGATCGTTACACCGTTTTGGAGAATATTGTTGTCGCCAATCACCGTGTTGCGGTCGATATAGCAGAATGGACCGATCACATTGTTGTCGCCGATTTGTGCCTCTGGATGCACATATGCCATTGGGCTAATTTGATTCATGGGGTATGGGGTTGTTTGGGGTTATTAACGGTATGATTATTTGTTCTTCACGATTTGGGCTGTAAAGGTAGCTTCTGCTACTACATGGTCGCCTACAAACATATAGCCACGCATGGAACTGATGCCATGACGAACTGGCTGAAGAAGTTCAACTTTAAAGAGAAGTGTGTCGCCTGGCACTATTTTCTGGCGGAATTTCACGTCATCAATCTTCATGAAATAACTCGACCAGCGCTCGGGCTCCTCAAGGGTATTGAGAACAAGCAGACCGCCACATTGGGCCATCGCCTCCACCATCAATACACCTGGCATGACAGGCTCTTGAGGGAAATGTCCTGTGAAGAATGGCTCGTTGGAAGTAACGTTCTTCACACCCACTATATAGTTCGGACCTAGCTCTATAACCTTGTCTACCAACTGCATAGGATAACGGTGAGGCAACAACTCGCGGATGCGGAGATTGTCCATCACAGGGGCTTCGTTAGGATTATAGATAGGTGCCTGTATCTCATGCTTGCGTATCTCACGGCGCATCAGACGGGCAAACTTGTTGTTGATGGTGTGACCTGGACGCGTGGCAATGATGCGGCCTTTGATGGGCTTGCCGATCAAGGCCATATCACCGATGATGTCAAGAAGTTTATGACGGGTACACTCATTATCCCAGCGGAGGGGCTTGGGCTGAATATAGCCCATCTTTGTGGCGTCCATGTGGGGAACGTTGATCAGGTCTGCCAACTTGTCAAGCTGTTCCTGGGGAATCTGCTTCTCATAGATGACAATAGCATTGTCCATGTCACCGCCTTTGATCAGGTTCGCATGCAAAAGGGGTTCTATATCGCGAACAAATACAAAAGTGCGGGCGGGGGCTACCTCTTGCTCAAACAGACTCATCTTGTCGAGAGTGGCAAACTGGCTGCTGATAAACTTCGAATCAAAGGAGCACATTACGGTGATGCTGAATTCCTCATCAGGCAAGATGGTGATACATGATCCGCTCTTGTCATCTTTCACTTCTATCTTATGACGGATAATGTAATAATCCTTAGGAGCATTCTGTTCCTCTATGCCGACCTGATGGATTCGGTCAACAAAAATGGCGGCGCTGCCATCTAAAATGGGAAATTCAGGACCATTCACCTGAATGAGACAATTGTCGATGCCTAAGGCGTATAATGCTGCTAGCGCATGCTCCACAGTGGATACCTTCACATTGTCTTTACACAGCACGGTACCGCGTTGGGTGTCGGTGACTCGCTCTGCGAAGGCTTCAACCACAGGCTGGCCTTCCAAATCGATACGCTGGATTTTGATTCCACTGTTCTCAGGGGCTGGATTAAAAGTAACTGTCAGATTAAGACCTGTATGAAGTCCTTTACCAAAAAGAGAAAAACTTCCTTTTAGTGTCCTTTGCTTATTCATGATGATTGATGTTGTTCTTGATTTCTTCTATTTCTTTCTGAAGCTGGGAAAGTTGTCGGTTGAGCTCGGGAAGACGGCGCTTGAGCACTTCTATACGATAAAACGAGCGGTGCTCTTGGGTGGGGGAGCCCATGAGGGCCTGACCATCGGAGACATCGCTGATGACACCGCTCTGAGCTGCTATTGTCACTTTGTTACCTACAGTGATATGGCCCGCTATACCTACTTGACCGCCAAACATGCACCATTGGCCAACCTTCGTGCTGCCAGCGATACCTACTTGAGCAGACATCACTGTGTTGGAACCGATATCTGTGTTGTGGGCAATCTGCACCAAATTGTCTAATTTCACTCCTTTGCGAATATAGGTACTGCCCATCGTAGAACGGTCTACACAGGCATTGGCTCCGATTTCCACGTCATCTTCTATAGTGACAATTCCGATCTGGGGGATCTTGTCGTAACCCGTGGCGGTGGGGGCAAAACCAAAACCGTCGGCTCCTATCACACAACCTGCATGGAGTGTCACACGATTACCTATCTTGCATCCATGATAAATGATGACATTAGGATAAATGATGCAACCATTACCCAATTTTACACCATCACCAATATATGCATGAGGATAGATCTGGCATCCATCTCCGATCTCTACGTTGTTGCCGATATAGGCGAATGCTCCGATATAACAGTCTGAGCCAATGGTGGATGAAGGTGATACAAAAGCCAGACTGTCAATGCCTTGCTTGCGGGGTTTCATCGACTCATAGAGTTGGAGGAGTTTGGCCACACTTTCATAAGCATTAGATACACGAACCAAAGTGGCGTTCGTCGGACCTTCTAACTCAAGGTCGGCATTTACCAGAACTACACTGGATTGAGTGCTATTCAGATAATGTGCGTATTTAGGATTGGATAGAAAGGAAAGTGATCCCGTCTTGCCTTCTTCAATTTTGCTGAATGTATTGACGGTGGCTTCGGGATTGCCTTCCACTTTGCCTCCTAGGTATTCTGCTATCTGTTGAGCGGTAAATTCCATATTGATTGTTGTTGGTTTATTGTTGCAAATATACTAAATATTAGTCAGACTCTATGATAACAAAGATAATATTTACGAATTTTTTTGGAAAGTAAGGACACATTCAGTATTTCTGAGGCCATGGCAATGTCTTTCATCGTACCATCTTTGTAAAGAATGGTGATGTGGTCATCGTTGACGTCATACATATCTTTTGAGATGGTGCTCACATTATAGAGATAACCCACATCTTCTTTGCTCACACCCGTCTCTTTCATCAGATAATCTTCCAACTCGTGTAGACGCTCTTCATCGATCGGGCTATCATATATCTCTACTTTGAATGGACGTCGGTTAATGACGTTACGGGCAAGAAGCGACAATACGGGATCATCACTCTTAGTCCATTCCTTGATCGAACAGTGAATGTCGGTATCGTCAAGTTTCCCATAATGCTCAAGGGACTCAGGATGAGACAGGAAATAGGCGGCGTCCACATGCCTGCTTAAGAAATAATTTAGGGATGGGGTCGAAAAGAGTGACTGCCCGGAGAGCATCAGGTGCTTGGCTCTAAGTAGCAGATTGACAAGCATCTTCTCTGTTGCTACCGTTGTCTTGTGAAGGTATACTTGCCAGTACATCAGGCGACGGGAGGTCAGGTAGTTTTCAATGGAGTAGATTCCTTTAGAGTCAACCACCAGATGATCGTCCACCACGTTGAGCATCTTGATGATACGGGCGCTTCCGATGTTGCCCTCGGTCACTCCGGTGAAAAAACTGTCTCGACGAAGATAATCAAGACGGTCCATGTCTAGTTGACTGCTGATCAACTGATGAAGAAATTGCTTGGGATACTCATTCTTGAAGATGCGTAGTGCCAGGTTGAGGCTGCCACCCATCTCCTCGTTGATCTGCTCCATCATCATCAGAGAGATCGCTTCATGAGACACCCCTTCAATTAAAGTGTGTTCAAGAACATGGGAAAAGGGACCATGCCCGATGTCGTGAAGCAGGATGGCGGCCTTGATGGCTTCCGCTTCACTGTCGAATATGAAGATTCCTTTTTGGGTCAAGGATACAATGGCCTCACTCATTAGGTAGTAGGCTCCTAAAGAGTGCTGAAAACGGGTATGTTGGGCTCCTGGATATACGATAGAGGCAAGACCCACTTGCTTGATTTGCCGAAGACGCTGCATCAGCGGATGATCTACAATATCCAGCAATATCCCATTGGGGATCTTGATGAAACCGAATACTGGATCGTTGATGATTTTTCCGTCGCTCATCCCAAAATTCCTGATTGCCTGAGTATGGCCTCCATTTCTTCTTGTAACTGACGGGCATTGGCGCATGCGGCTTCTGCAAAATCTTCACCACGACTGGCGTATATAATGCCACGGGAGGAATTTACCAACAGACCGCAATCACTTGTCAGACCATAATGGCATACTTCCTGAAGGCTGCCTCCTTGCGCTCCCACACCAGGAACCAGCAGAAAATGATCTGGGGCAAGACGACGGATTTCTTTGAACATACTTCCTTGAGTGGCTCCCACAACATACATCATCTTGTCCGGACCTGCCCATTGTTGAGAACGTGTGATGACATGTTCAAACAAACGCACACCTTCTGTATCTGTGAGTAGCTGAAAATCGGAAGAACCACGATTGCTGGTAAGGGCAAGAAGAATAACCCATTTGCCGTCATAACCCAAAAATGGCGTAACGCTGTCTTCTCCCATATAGGGCGCGACTGTCAGGGAGTCAATGTCATATTCCTCAAAAAATGTACGGGCATACATCGCTGACGTGTTGCCGATATCTCCTCGCTTGGCATCTGCTATGATAAAATGATGGGGATAATATTTCTTCAGATACCTCACCGTGTGTTCAAATGCGGCCATACCGCTCACGCCTAAACTCTCATAAAAGGCGAGATTGGGCTTATAGGCCACACAATAAGGGGCGGTGGCGTCTATGATGGCTTTGTTGAAGGTGAAAATGGGGGAGGCTTCTGAAAGCAAATGCTCGGGAATTTTCTTGATGTCAGTGTCGAGACCGACACAGAGAAATGTCCGCTTGCTGATAATCTGATGTACTAGTTCTTTTCTTGTCATGGTCGTTGCTGGTTAATGGATGGCTTCAACTATAGTTCTGTCTCTTTCAAGCGCTCGGCATTCTCTGCCACGGTGAGGGCATCTATCATATCCTGGATGTTGCCGCCAAGAAAACCTT
Source organism: uncultured Prevotellaceae bacterium (assembly GCA_902803455.1). Classification (GTDB taxonomy): domain Bacteria; phylum Bacteroidota; class Bacteroidia; order Bacteroidales; family Bacteroidaceae; genus Prevotella. The sequence continues at coordinate 673 of CADCQC010000462.1, read as the reverse complement.
GTAGGTCGTGGGTCGTATAACCTATGCGGTGATCGGTGACTCGACCTTGGGGAAAATTGTATGTGCGGATCTTTGCAGAACGGTCGCCTGTGGAGACAAGACTCTTCCGGCGGGAGGCGATGTCGTCCATGTATTTCTGGTGTTCCTTATCGTAAATAAAGGTGTAAAGACGGGAGAGGGCACGCTCCTTGTTCTTGGGCTGGTCGCGTGTCTCTGTACATTCTATGAGGATTTCCTCAGTCTCGCCTGTATTGGGATTCTTCCACATATAGCGTAGACGTACACCCGATTCCACTTTGTTCACGTTCTGACCTCCGGCACCCGACGAACGGAACGTATCCCACTTGATTTCTCCTTCGTTGATGTGGACTTCAAACTTGTCAGCTTCCGGCAGTACGGCAACAGTTGCTGCCGATGTGTGCATACGACCCTGCGTCTCCGTGGCTGGCACACGCTGGACACGATGTACACCACTCTCATACTTCAGCGTGCCATATACATCAGCGCCACTAACTGCAAAGTCGATTTCCTTAAAGCCGCCTACGGCTCCCTCACTGACACTGGTTATAGAAAGTTGCCAACCCTTTGAGTCGCAGTAGCTTTTGTACATCTTAAAGAGGTCGCCTGCAAAGAGACATGCCTCGTCGCCGCCCGTTCCTGCACGGATTTCCAT
>CADCQC010000461.1 GCA_902803455.1 uncultured Prevotellaceae bacterium | reverse complement strand
TCCAATACACCTCCCCGCAACGACAACTGACTGCCTGGCGATGTCCACTGAAACCAGTTATGTGGTGTGACACGCATATAGGCAGCACCGCCCGACGACAGTGGTGAACGGATGTTATGGCGGCTCATCACCACCACTTCTTTCAATTGATACTTCGCATGGAAATCATCTGAGCGTTTTGTCTGTGCCTGTGCGCTCACTCCGCATAGTGCCATTAAGACGACCACTATGCTGATCATATTGTTTTTCATCTTTTTTTTGCTTTATCATATTATAATTAGGTATATCATAGGAGATCCATCAGAACCGTAGTTTTTTACACTATCTGATGGTCACCTCTGTCGCTCCATAACCATACTCCTGGAAAGAAGCATCCTGGAAAGTGTATTTTTTATATCGGTATCTTAGTTCGTGAATGACGGCCTGTCTCAGCACGCCCTCGCCTTTCCCATGAATAAACACCACTTTCAGTCCTTTCTTGTTGCGGTGTTCATCCAGCGTCCGCCTCACGAGGTCAATCTGATAATTGAGGATGTCGCCAGCCGACATACCCGCTGTCGTCTCAAGAATCTCAGAGGCATGGAGGTCGACCACCACGATATTATCCTGTTGCCTTCGGACAACACTTTTTCCACGGCTCTGCGCATCCTCGTAACGACGCACATAACTGCGATTGTCGGTACCGCCGCTCTTATCCTTACGGGCTGGCTCTTTCTCACCATACATGTGTTGCTTGAGTTGTTTCGCATCCACCACCAGCGGGCGCAGGGGCACATCATTTTCTATGATGGTGATGATGAGCGCCGGAGTCTCAAAAAAGTCGTTCTCGACGAAGGTGTGGAGTTTATAGAATTTCACCGGATCGATGCGGAACTGCACGTCGACAGGAGGTTTCAGGAGAAATCGCTTATCGCGCTTATAGGCGACCAGTTGGATACACGCCTTCTCCATATCATTGAGATCCTCATGACCAAATTCCTCGATAAACAATTTGGTGTTGGGTTCCACCTCTGCGGAGAACTTCATCCTCCAACTGTTGCCCTCGGCCTGAAGATAGGTAAAACGAAGATAGTAATTGCTGTCGTTGACGAAGAAAGTCTCGAAATTGGTTGTCGTCATGCTTTTGATGTCGATAGGCACAAAAGCAAGGTATGCCGACAGCGCATCCCCGCCTTTTCGCTCTTCCACGGGAGCCTTAAAGGTGATGGGACGGTCGGCCGGATCATCATCCTCCACGACCTTGGATGCCGTTTTCTTCTCCGGCAGATATCCTGGCACCGCCGATGTATGAACCTTAGCAATATTGTAATCGTCGGTCTCGACCACCACCACATCATTGATCTGGGTAGGAATCTGAAAGCCGTCCTCATCCTCCACGAGAATGATATTCTTACCTTGAAAGCCAGCGACACGTCCGCCGCCGGTCTCACTCAGAAATCTCACTTTATCGCCTATCTTCACCATATCATAGGATTTTTATAAGACTGTAGATAATAACCATTAAGGAATGAGCAAGGAACTGTCGCCATAACTCAAGAAACGGAAATCATGGCTGAGGGCATAGTCATAGATACGATGCCAGTCACCATGCACAAAAGCGCTCACGAGCAACAGCAACGTGCTCTGAGGTTGATGGAAATTAGTGACCAGCTGATTGACCACCTTATATTCATAACCGGGAGCGATAATGATCTGCGTGGCAGCGTGGAGGGATGAGAGGTCATAGCGTTCGAGGTATCTCAGAAGAGCCTCAAGCGCCTTGTCGCATTCGACAGCAGGAGGATTGTCGTAGGGTTCCCACTGGGTCACCTGGAGCGGTTCATCCTCTCCGAAATCCCGTTCGCACATTCTCGCACCGAGGTAATATAAGCTCTCAAGTGTGCGTACGCTTGTCGTCCCGACGGCCACCACATGCCCCTGATGGCTCAGAAGCCGTTGAATGGTGGACCGCTGCACACAGAACTGTTCGGAATGCATCTCATGCCCCTCGATTTCCTCACTCTTCACCGGGCGGAAGGTGCCTGCTCCCACATGCAATGTAAGTTCCTCACGGATGATGCCTTTGGCATCAATCCGCCGCAACACCTCGTCGGTGAAATGCAGTCCTGCCGTCGGTGCCGCCACACTGCCTTTGATTTTTGAATAGACGGTCTGGTAGGTCGTCTTGTCACTCTCCTCTGATGCTCTGTTGAGATACGGAGGGATGGGCAGTTCACCCACCACATCGAGAATCTCGGAGAAAGTGATGTCAGGACAGTCCCATTCCAGCACCACCCGCTGTCCGGTGCGCATCTCGCCCACCCTGCTCGCTGTCAGGGTGACCTGTTTCCCGTCCACCTCGATGGTTCGCGAGAGCGGTTCCCCTTTCCATTTCTTCAGGTTGCCCACCAGGCAGCACCACTCACAACGTCTGTTCTCTAGAAACATTACCTGATAGTCAGCAGGTGCCACCGGTTCCAAGAGAAAGACCTCGATGAGCGCGCCAGTCGCCTTACGGAAGTGAATGCGCGCCATGATCACCTTGGTGTTGTTGAATACCATCAGTGACCCTTCCGACAAGTAATCGGGCAAGGCAGCGAAGGTATCCTCCGACACCTCCCCACTGCGGTAGACGAGCAGTTTCGACGCATCGCGCCGGGCCAGTGGAAACTTGGCAATCCTGCTATCGGGCAATGGATAATTGTAATCGCTGATTCTGATCTGTTTTGTATTGGTCTTCATGTTGATGTCGAAAAAAAGAATAATCAGTGCATGGTGAGTGAGATGATGATGGCCAAGATATAGGTAGCCACCAGCACACATGCCACCACATCGATATCTGACAGGCTATAGCCAGATGCGGTATATTGCGATGAGATGAAACGTTGATGGAGGGAAAGACG
>CADCQC010000460.1 GCA_902803455.1 uncultured Prevotellaceae bacterium | reverse complement strand
GAGGAACGGATAGGGTTCGTAGCCCAGTTTCACGGCAGCCTCATACATGATGGGGAAGAACATGGCACCTGCCGCCGTATTGGAGATAAATTCGGTGATGAAGGTACCCACGAAACAGATGGAAGCCATGACGACGATGGGGTTGGTGCCGCAGATATCGAGAATGCCAAATGCCAGCCACTCGGCAATACCCGTCTTCTGGATGGCAACCCCCAAGACGACAGACCCCGCGAAGACCATCAGGATTTCCCAGTTGATGGCTTTCATGGCCTGGTCTACGTTGCAGCAGCGGAAAATCAACATCGCAAAAGCAGCAAGGAAGGCACATTGTAGCAGAGGAATCACATTTAGGGCAGACAGCACCACCATGGCAATCATGATCGATGTTGACACCAGCGTCTTCTTCCCGATGTTGGGCACCTGTGCGTTGTCGAAGAACTGCAACTGCGACGCGAGCCTCTCCGTATGGATATTGACATGCGGCGGACACTCAAAAAGCAGCGTGTCACCCGCCTGCAGAATCACCTTACGTGGCGACTCATTGATGCGCTTGCCACGACGCGCCACGGCAACGAGCACCATATTGTTGTCTCTCTCGAAAGTGGAATCACCTATGGAAGTGTTGATCAGACTACTGCCAAAGGTGACATAGGCTGTCTGCAATTGTCGGTTCTTGTCCACCTCATCTATCGTGAAGATGTGGTGATCAGCATTCACGAACCCATGGCTCTTCTTCAGATCGAGCATCTCGTCGATCTGCCCAGCGAACACCAGTCGGTCGCCACCCATCAGGTATTCGTCAGCAGGCACGGGCGACACGATCTCACGGTCGTCGTAGTGTTTGATTTCAATCAGCGCTCCACCATGGACATCCATCAATCCCGCCTCCTCGATGGTCTGGCCGATGTGATTGCTATCGGAAGGCACAAGGAGTTCCACCGTATAGTCGGAAGTGGAGTCGAAGGCAGATTCAGGCGCCTTACGTTCGGGCAACAGCCTGCGCATGGCGATGATGGAGAGCACGCCGACGCAAAGACAGAACAGACCTGGGATAGTGGTCGCCAGCACATTCATGGCCGTGCCGGTGGTATCGGCATAAAGACCCGAAATGATCAAGTTAGGAGGCGTACCGATCAACGTACACACCCCACCCATGCCAGAAGCATAGCTCAACGGTATCAGCAATTTGGAAGGCGAGATATTCAGTTTCTTCGACCATATTTTGACAATTCCCACAAAGAGCGTCACCACCGTTGTGTTGCTGAGGAACGAACTGAGCGCCGCCACAGGAAGCATCAGTCGTATCACCGCTTTGGAATAGCTCTTTGGCTGCCCCAACAAATGCTTGACAATCCATTGCAGCACCCCCGTATGCGTGAGTCCTGCCACAACGACAAAGAGAACACCTATGATCACCACCGAGGTGCTGCTGAATCCCGAGAAAGCCTCCTTTTCGTCGAGAACCCCAGTGACAAAAAGGATGGCAATAGCCCCCAAGAACACGAGGTCAGACCTCAGTTTAGTGAACAGGAGCACCGTGAACATCAGCAGAACGGTGACTATCGTGATCCAAGCATGAAGGTTAAAACCCAGAAAGACGATCGATTCCATAAATAATTTAGTTTTTATGTGTTACTTGATTTGTTTTTTCAATGTCAATACGTTATAGCCATCAGGAGTCCGCTCGTAAGCCATCGAGTCCATGATGGTCTTCACGAGATAGATGCCGAGGCCCCCGATGGGTCTGTCGCCGAGTTCCGCCTCCACATCGACATCCTCGTGCTTGGTGGGGTCAAATGGAATGCCATGATCCTTGATGACCAGCGTGAGCAGCCTTCCAGCAATCTCCGCCGTCATCTCCACATGTCCTCGGGTTCCTTTCGGGTAAGCATAGTTGATGACATTCGCCACCCACTCCTCAGCGGCGAGATTCAGCGACTTGGCAGCCTCCTCATCAATGCCGTGCTCACGACATACTGAGAAGAAGAAGTTTCTCATACGGCTGACCTCCGACATCTCATTCTTCATGATGATACGTCGAGGCGCATAAGCGGTTTTTTTCTGCGATGTGCCGTGGCGGAAGAACATGATGGTCAGGTCATCGTCCTGCTCGGTCCCATCAGCAAACACGGTGACATGCTGTTTAAGATAATCAACGACCTCTATCGCCGAGGCATTTTTGTTTTTTTCCAAGTCATGCACGACGCGCTCCTCTCCAAAAAGTTTTCTGTTGCCGTTGCCCTTATACATAGCTTCCGTCAAGCCATCAGTATAGAGCAGCAGAGAGGTGTTTTCCGGGAAAGGCACCTGCTGCTCCTCATAGTCGAAGTGATCCTGAATGCCTATCGGCAGATTGGTATCAACATCCAGCAGATGACAGCTACCATCCGGCATCTGTATGGCAGACGCATTATGTGCAGCATTGCAATAAGTCAGGTAATGCGTCTTCATGTCGAGCACCCCTACAAACGCCGTGACAAAGATCATGGAGTCGTTGGTGGAAGCGATGGCATGATTCATCTCACGCATGATGTTGGCCGCACTCTGATAGTTTCCAGCCAGGTTGCGGAACAGCGTACGTGTGACCGCCATATAGAGGGATGCCGGCACTCCTTTGCCAGCCACGTCGCCGATAATAAAGAAGAGCTCATCCCGCTCGATGATGAAATCGTAGAGATCTCCTCCCACTTCTTTGGCAGGCGACATAGAGGCGAAGAGGTCAAGGTCATCCCGCTCCGGGAAGATGGTAGGAATCATGCCCATCTGGATGTCGTGCGCAATGGAGAGTTCGCTCAGGATTCGCTGTTTACTAGCTGTTGTGGCTTTCAGGTCCTCAATATGCTGTTTGAGCGATGTCTGCATATACCCGAAAGCGTTTCGCAAACGCAGCAACTCGTCTTCCGATTTGATCTCAGGCAACGACGTATCCAGGTCCCCTTGTGCTATATTCACCGCAGACTCGGCGAACAATTGTAGCGGTTTCACCATCTGATAGATGGCCACTGTGCAGAAGATGAACAACAATGCCAGCCCCACGATAAACACCAGCAAGCCATATTTCACGATTTGATGAGTCAGCGGCAGCGACATGCTGTCGCCGGTGAAATAGAAGAACAAAAACACAGCCACCAAGAAGACAGCCGCCGCAATGTTCATGATTCTGAAACTGAGCCTTGCAGCAAACGACTTCTGGTATGCCAGGTCATACTTATATTCGAAATTCGGTTCTTCTACCAAAACGTCATTAGATTAAAGTCCATTCTGCGTACAAATATAAGAAAAAAAGAGGTATCTTGTATCTTCATCTCGCCCAATTTTTCGGAAAAGGCCTCATAATTGTTTATTATGCTGCAGCCATCCTATAAAAAGAAGTGTGGCCGTCGCTGTGACATAAAACGTACAACAGCAACGGCCACACGACATCAATGGTGACAAATCTCCCGAAAAACTACTTCACGATTTTGTGAGAGATCAGCATGTTTCTTGGGTCAAGGGCCTCATCGAGTTTCTCTTTGGTCATCAGGCCCCTCTCCAGCACGATGTCATAGATGGAGCGGTTGGTTTCCAGTGCTTCCTTGGCCACCTTTGAGCTCGTCTTGTAACCGATGTAGGGATTGAGAGCCGTCACGATACCGATGGAGTTCTTCACCATCTCGTAGCAACGCTCCTTGTTGACAGTGATGCCGAGGATGCACTCATCTGTCAGCGTATCAATGGCGTTCTTCATCCAGAGCAGGCTCTC